>JAAYXS010000269.1 GCA_012515775.1 Phycisphaerae bacterium | reverse complement strand
GCCCCGCACCTGTTTTGGGAGAAATATTCTTTTTTGCGTGGGCGCTCTGCGGTACAATTTTTGGATTCGGGATGCCCGGTACCGGCTATGCCTTACCGCAACATGAGCATTGATGAACTCGCGCGGCACATCGGCATGGATGCGCGCATCGTCCGCAAGTGGGCCGAAAAGGGCCGCCTCCCCGGCGTGATGGTGCAGGGCCAGTGGCGCTTCAATCGGGCCCAAATGCTGGATTGGCTCCAGCAGGAGATACACAACCTCGATCCAAAGCACATCGCCAATCTCGAACGGGCCATGTCGGGCGGCAACGACGACGAGGTGCTCGGCGCCCTTCTGCCGCCGGAAGCCATCGATATGAATTTGCCGGCTCGTTCGCGGGCATCCGTGTTGAAAGAGCTGGTTTCCCTCGCCGAGCGGACCGGCTTGGTCTACGACCCGCTAGGCTTGCTGACGGCCGTGCAGGAGCGCGAGGAGCTGTACCCCACGGCGCTGCCGAATGGCGTGGCCCTGCCGCACCCCAGGCGCCCCCTGCCCTACGCCACGGCCGAGCCGCTGGTGTGCCTGGCCCGCGTGCCGGCGGGCATTCCGTTCGGGGCGCCCGACGGCCAGCTAACGCACGTCTTCTTTCTCGTGTGCAGTCATGAAGAGCGGCAGCACCTGTGCGTGCTGGCTCGTCTGGCAATGATGCTCAGCACCGATTTGCCCGCCAGATTGCTGGAAATCGACGAGCCAACCGAGGCCCTGGCGCTCATCCTGGAACGCGAGCAGCAGGTCATCGCGCGGCGCTAACCCGCGCCTGGTTGTCGGGACCGGCGATGAATTGGCCGCGCAGCGCCCGGGGTGTCCAAGTCCAGCGTTCGGTTGCCAGGCTCCCAAGTTTTGCCGCGCTTCCCACCCTGCCAGCGCGATGGTCGTCTGCCGGATAGTTGTCAACGGTGCGTTAGGCCTCCAAACAGCAAGGCCGGCCCGAGGCGTTTCACCTCAGGCCGGCCTGGTTTTGCGTTTCAGCCGGCGGCCAGCCGCCGGTAGGCGCCTGAGCGACGTCGTGGACGTCGCTGCAGGGCCGGGTGAACGGTCAGTGACCGCTCACCGGCGACGCGCTTCCCGCTATGGGCACGCGCAGTCGCCGGTCAGGCACTGCACGAACGGGTCAATGTCAAACACGTTGACGCTGCCGTCGCAGTTGCAGTCGCAGTTGCGAATATCGCAGCTGTAGGTCGCTGCCCACTGCTGCGCGTCGGTCAAAGCCAACACAAACGCATCGATGTCGAACACGTTAACAAAACCGTCGCAGTTGCAGTCGCCCAGGAGGGGCGGGGGTTCCTCGCCGCAGCTGCAGTCGCCGCCCGTCCACTCGCCGCCCAGAGCCACGCAGTAGGCTTCGCTGGTGATGCCCTCTTCGTCGCCCAGCCTGCAGCAGCCCGCTGCCACTTTATCGATTTCCAGCGTGTAGGGCGTGTTGCAAGGCACGTCTGAGCCAAGGCAGGAAACGAAAATGTAGACGTAACGCGGCGGATCGCTGGGCAGCGGCGCGGCCGCGATGGCGTAATCGCACACCCCGGCGGTGTCTTGCGAGTATACGCTGACGTAGGTTGTCTCGACGCCGCACCAGCTGTCGGTGAAGCACTCTCCGTCCATCAGCCAGACCTCGGGCAAGAACTCGCCCTTGACCTTGGCCTGGAGAACAGTGCATCCCGGATCCGTCCCGGACAACTCGTAGCGGTAGAAGTCAATATCGCGATACCTGGCCGTCGAGCCGCCTTCCAGCGTGACCATGAACGTGCCGGTCTTGCCGCAGATGACCTGGCCATCGAAAATGTTGACGAAGTCGTCGAACTCCCAGGTCGGCTGAGTAAAGCAACCCTTGTTATAGGTGTCGTCGTAGTTGTCGTAGCACTCGGGCTCGCCTTCGGGCACTCCGTTCGCGGGGCACGCGTAGCAGCACATTTCGCAACCAACGCCCACGCCCATCCATTCACCCGCGCAGGCCGAGCTGATTGTCATCTCGCAGCTAGCCGGGAAGGTGCTGCGGTCGCAGCAAGCGCCGGTATGCGCATAGCAGCCCGGAGCCGGAATCTGGGAGCAGGTCTGGCTGGGATAGAATGTCAGGCCGCTGGTCGCGCAGGTCGTTTCCTGAACGCCGTTCTGGCACGTACCCATGATCTCGTTGCAGCAAGCGCCGGTTTGGACGTTGGTGTACAGGCAGAAGCTGCGGTGCCGGTAGCCGGGCTCAGCCTGGCACTGACCGTTGGCATAGAACCACTGGCCATAACCCGACGTGCCATCCTCTCCGGGCGCCCAGATGAAGTCGCAGTCGATTGTCTTGGATGCGATGGAGATCCACTGCCAACTGGTGCCGGGGACAACGGGGTCGGGCAGTGTCACATTGTAGCGCTCGATTAACCCATACTCTTCAGTTCCAAAAGTGTAGTTCGTCTCTTCCCAAGTCGCGTAGATCGGATCATACACTTTGTGCGGGGAGGCGTAAGCCGGGCCACCGGCACTGGTGTGATAAAATCTGATCGCGAAGGGCGCGGGGTTTTCGAAGTCGCAGTCCGGACCATCCCACGCGTTGGTGGAGCAACCCCACCAGTAGATGCGCCTGACGCTGGCGCTGGAGGGATGGTTGAAGGCGTCGATTACGTAACGCTGGTCACCTGTGCCGTGGTCCCAGGAAATGTACAGGTAGCCGGTGCCTATTGCCCGGCCGAAGCTCATTCCAGCCGAATCACAAGTAATCGGCACGTCCTGTCCCGGGCCCGCACACACGATCACGTTGCCTGCACCGCCCCAGGCCTTCGCATCGTACCCCGCATCGCCGGCTGAGCAAACGTACCAACGATGCCACGTGCCGGTGCACTCTGCCGCAGAGTACTCGTAACCAATATGGCACCCGGAAGCCCCACTGCCCGTGCAGCAGGCCCAATACTCTGGCGTGCAGCTAATGGCAGCGCAGGTCGCCATAGGATGCCACTCATCGTATGGATTCACGCACTCGTCCGCGGTCGTGTTGCGGCACGGTGCCGGATCGGAACTCCGGTCGCAGCACGCTCCGCTGAACGACGTGCCCTCGTCGGAGCCCAGGCAGAAGGCCAAGTCGCCGTCAACGTCCTGGCGCGTTACCGGATCCACGGCCTGATCTTCCGCAACGTGAACGCCGCCCGTGCCGAACACCGGACCAGGTGAGCCGGCCCACCAGAACGGGCAATTGTCAGAGTTCTGGATGCTGATCCAACCCTCGTTTAGGCTCTGGGCCACGGGCAACTCGCAGCTCCACATCCACAGGGTGTATGCCCTGCTAATGGTGCCGTCAGACCCACGAGCCATATAAACGTGCCCCGTGTCCTCCTTGGTCAAGGCCGCGCCGCTTACCGTGTAACTGTAAGACAGGCCTTCGGTTGCGCCGGGGGGAAGTGCCCATTCCCAGCCATCCGCCTCGTAGAACGGGCGGTTGGTGTACTTGTTGTGGAACCAGAAACTAATCGTAAACGTGCCGGGGTCCAGCTCGCACTCGACCAGGTTGCCCCGATCACCGTAGGTCGCGCCGGTGCCCCACCAAGCGATGTGTTTGATCCCACCGCTGGTCGCGCCAACACCCGTGAAGTGCTCGTACCGCAGCACGCCGTTGGCCGGATCATAGTCCGGGAACCGATCGTTGCTCAAGAAAAGCCGCCAGCCTTCGTTCTCGCCGTATGGCAGTTGCCCCACGTTCTCAAGGTAATTGGGCGGGCAGGCCGGCGGGGCCGGAACTTGGCACGCCTCCTGCTCCAGACGGGCGCAGTAGTGCAAGCTGTCGCACGGCATGGCCTCCGGATTTGCAGCTGGCTGCGGTCCGACCCACAGCCAGTACCGACCGGCGGGAACACAGAAGTCGATAAGGGCCTCTTTGCACGGATCGGCCAGCGCGGACGTCACCAACACGCTGGATTCGCAGCCCTGCGTTCCGTCAATCAGCAGGACTTGCACGTAGAAGTCGGTGAATACCGTATAGGTAATCCGCGTCGGCTCAGAACACACAACCTCGTACCAGTCGGTGTCCCGCATCCAGGCGCCCTCCGTGTCCTGATAAAAGCCGCTTAGGCCCTCCACCAAAGCCGCAGGCACCTGGAAGACGGGTATAGCGGAGTTGCAGCCACCGTTATAGGTGTCCTCGTAGCCCGTGCCGCAAGGCGGCTCGCCCTCTGGAGTACCGCCCGGGCACGAGTACACGACCTCCCGGCTATCCGCAGCCGGGGGCGTCCAGACGTGCGTAGCGGCGCCCGCCAGCACGCGGTTGGTCCACAGTTCGCTCAGCGAGACGTTGCCCAGGGAGCTTACCATGGTTTGCGGTTGGGCCGGCGAGGCGGTGAATGCCACATCGCCGGTCTTCTGATCTACGTCGGGCCGCGCGGGCGAGCCGGCGAAGACCAGCGCCGTACAAACGAGTACGGCGCAAACACAACACATGCCTCTCTTCATCGATGTCTCCTTTCGGTGTTCCTACCCCTACGCCAAAACATCGCCGGCCCCTTGCCCCGCGCGGAACCGTTTGAACCCAGGCTCACCGCGCACCCTGGGCGACCGGCAAACATAAACGCACGTTGTAACGCTAATATGCAAGCCACACGGCTAGCGGGCATAGATACTGCCTCTCGGCCATTGTGCGCAGTGGACGGGTGATGCTTCTCTGCTCCCATCCCACCCATGAACGCAGCGCATTCGAGCCTCATAATAAATATACGGCTTCAGAGTGCCCTATGCAAGAGCATTAACGCGCCCGAAACGGAATCAGCGCTCTTGGCGATCACCCAGGCCGCTGGCCTCCAGGTCACACTCCGTGTACGCCAAAGTTATGGGACAGCGTCAGGCCCAACCACTCGCAAGTCCATCCGGCACAGACACTTGGTGCAACGTAGCCGTGCATGCCCGTGCTGCCTCTCTTCTATCGGCTCTCCACCCCCGATGAGCCGATCTTGTTTTACCGGACCTCACCGACGCTTGAACTGCCCTGCCAACTCCCGCAACGTCAGATGCAGCGTCGTCGGACGCCCGTGCGGACAGTGGCTGCGACGTTCGGCCACTTCGCGCTGGGCCAATAAAGCGTCGATTTCCTGGGCCGTGAGCGCATCGCCTGCCTTTATGGCCGCCTTGCAGGCCGCCATGTCTAAAACATCGTGTACAAGCGCTTCCAAGTTTGGTCGTTGTCCCGCTTCGCACAGCAGATCGAGCAGATCGCGCACAAACTCCTCTGCGTTCGCGCGCGCCAGCAATTGTGGAAATGCGTGTACCGCTACGTGTTGCGGGCCGGCCGGCGTCAACTCCAGCCCCAGTCGCTGCAGCAATTCTGCATGCACCTCCAGTGCTTCCATTCGGTCGGCCGGAACGCGCAATACGTCCGGTAACAATAGCCTTTGGCTTTCGAGCGGCCGTTCTGCAGTGCGACGCCGCAACTCCTCGTACAAGATCCGCTCATGCAGCGCGTGCTGATCAATTATCAGAACCCCATCCTCCACCTCCACCACCAGGTAGGAGTTGTGGATTTGCATCGCCCGTACGCCCGGCGTGACTTGATCAGCTTCGCGGCATAGCGGCAGCCTCCCGTTCGAGGTCTTCGGCGAGGCCCAGAAATCCGCGGCAGGTGTTTTTTGCGCGTACTCCGTGCATGCCTTGCCTTCAGAGTGAGGGGCCCTGAAATCCCTCTGGTCCGGCCGCACAGCCGGCGCAGAATCGCCCGGCGAGGGTTGGATTGACGGGCAGGGAGCGGAGTTCAACATAGGTGGTGAATGTGGCGCTTTAGGTTTAGCGTGCGTGAAAAAGTCGACCATTGCCTCACGCACACGCTCACGATACGCGTCATTCTCAGCTACGGGTGGTCGCAGCGGCCGGTCGAGATTGGTAGACAGGAATTTCTCGCGCAGCGCCGCAAGTACTTGGCCGTGTACGTAGTTAGAATCGCGCCAGCGCACCTCCATTTTGGTGGGATGCACGTTCACATCAACCTGGTCGGGTTGAATAGTAATGAACAGAAACGCCACTGGGAACTCATCTGGGTGAATTAGACTGCGATAGGCGGCTTTGATGGCGTGAGAGATGAATCGGTCTCGAATAAAGCGCCCGTTCACAAATACATATTCCCACTTTCCGGATCGTCGGCATTGTGCCGGTGGCGCAATGTAGCCTTCAACCAGAATTCGGTCGCCCGCTCGGCGAACTGGCAGTAGAACTTCGGCGAGTTCCGGACCGTAAAAATCAGCAATACGCTGTCGACGGTCGGACGTCGTCGGCAGGTCGTATGACGGCCGATTCTGATTCTTGAGCGTGAACGAGACTCCGGGATGTGCCAAGGCAATCCGGGCAAACTGCTCGGTAATGTGACCCATCTCGGTTTGGTTCGTTCGCAGGAATTTGCGACGCGCCGGCACACAAAAGAACAGGTCACGAACCTCGACGCAGGTTCCGCTTGGTCCGGCACACGCGAGCGGCTCGCTAACGGCGCCCGCCTCGACCGTGAGCGCGTACGCCACTTCGCTGTCGCGCGTGCGCGAGACAATTCGTAGCCGCGAAACCGCCCCAATGCTGGCCAGCGCTTCGCCGCGAAAACCCATCGTGTGAATGCTGAACAGGTCCTCGTCGTTGCGTATCTTGCTCGTCGCGTGCGCGGCCACGCTCAGCCGCAGGTCGTCCACGCCCATGCCCATCCCGTCGTCGGCGACCTGAATCAGTTCGCGACCGCCATCCAGCACGGCCACATCGATGCGGCTGGCGCCGGCGTCCAGTGAATTTTCGACCAGTTCCTTCAGCACCGAAGCGGGGCGTTCAACACACTCACCCGCCGCGATGCGGTTTACCAGGTTTGCCGGAAGCAGCCGAATCTCGTCCATCCTCGACCTCGCTGACCGGCCCGCAGTATAACGGGAGCAATCCCGACGGCGAGCAGCGAGTGCGCCCTTGTGGCGATCGCGAGCGGTCGGTCGGCTCAAAAGCGGTCGGACGTTATCACGAACGGTTGGGTGCGAACGAAAGCGGTTGGGTGCGATCGAGAGCGGTTGGGTGCCATGCCCAAGCTGTAAGCGCGGGCATGCCTGACCGATTGAGCCTCCGACCTTGACGGATCGACCGCGGCTTGGGTGCCATGCCCAAGCGCCAAGCGCGGGCATGCCGGACCGACCCAGCCTGCCAGCCTTGACCGCCGGGTGCCATACCCAAGCCGGGTGCCCAAG
>JAAYXS010000268.1 GCA_012515775.1 Phycisphaerae bacterium | reverse complement strand
TATCGCGCCGTACCGGAATACGCAGTTTCTTCAGACCCGAACAGCCGACACGAACCAACCGATTAAGACGGCCGGCCGTGAGCATTACAGCCTATTCTAGCAGTCTCGCGATCAGATTACAGGGGCCCGGGCAGATTACGATCCTGAAAGGTTATAGTGGGATCTTGGTAACGGCGCCGCCCTTTGGTCATCGCCCGGAGGGCGGGCGAGCCTGGCGGGGGCTTTAGCGACTCGAAAGTGCTTGTGCGCAAAGCCCTCCGGCCGACAATTCCTCTGGCGACGCGCTCCTCGCGGCGCACTGCCGCCGCGCGCGGGCTTAGCGTACAATGCCGGCCCTGGAGATTTTCGATGACGCGACTCGTAAAAATTGCTCTCGCCCTTATCGTCCCCAGCATAGTCTGCGCCCAAGCTGACGAAACGCCCGCCCAGAACGACAATGGCGGGTTGCGCTTTCAGGACTTTGATGCCTGCGGCGTACTGGCAGTAGGCAACGGCTGTATCCTTTTCGAGGGCGGCGGCGGAACGTATGTCCTGCCCGATGCCGGCGGCTTCGATTTTGGCGACGCAGTTCGAGTTGTCGGCACTCTGGACCCGGAATGCATCACGATCTGCGACGAGGCCGACGGCTGCATCCGCGGCGCGGCGGTCTATAACCCCGCGGTCTACCCCTGCGGCTCTAGCTTGCCGAATTTCCCCGGAGACATCATCACCAATACGTGCTCATCCGTCGGAGCCGCCTTGCCTGCGGCCGCACTGGCCGGGCTTTGGCTAACCCGCCGCCGACGCTGAGATGACGTGATAAGGTGATAAAGTGATAGGGTGATAAAGGACGGTCCCGGGAATCCTTTATCACTCTATCACTTTATCACTTTATCACTATGGCGCACTACACCAGCGCCGCCGCATCCGCCGTTGGTTTCAGTTCGCGCACCGAACCAAGCAGCGTCCGCTCCAAGAACCCGATATCAACGCTGCCTTTGACAAAATCAGTGTGCTCCATCAGCGCCAAATGCAGCGGAATGGTCGTCTTCACCGGCCCGATCGTGAATTCCGACAACGCTCGCCGCATCGTCGCGATCGCCTCGGCGCGCGACCGCCGGTGTACCAGCAATTTCGCGATCAGCGAGTCATAATACGGGCTGACCGCGTACCCGCTGTACGCATGAGTATCAACGCGCACGCCCGGCCCGCCCGGCACGATGAACTCCGTGATCCGCCCCGGACACGGCCGGAAGTCGTCGTCCGGCGACTCGGCGTTGATGCGGCACTCAATCGCAGCGCCGTCCTGGCGGACATCGTCCTGACGAAACGTCAGCTTCTCGCCCGCCGCAATGCGAATCTGCCACTGCACTAGGTCTATCCCGGTCACCAGCTCAGTCACCGGATGCTCGACCTGTATCCGCGCATTCACTTCCATGAAGTAAAGATTTTCGTCGGCATCCACGAGAAATTCGCAGGTCCCCGCCGAGTGATACCGCGCCGCAAGCGCCAGCCTCACCGCCGCCGCACACAGCTTCGAGCGTGTGCGCGGACTGATGTGCGGCGACGGCGATTCCTCGATCAGTTTCTGATGCCGCCGTTGAATCGAGCAATCGCGTTCCCACAGGTGTACCGCGTTGCCCCGCTGATCAACCAGGAACTGAACCTCTACGTGCCGCGCCCGCTCGATCAGCTTCTCGACGTACAGACTGCCGTCCTTGAAGGCCGCTTCCGCCTCGGCCCGGGCATTGCGCAGGTTCGACCGCAGCGTCGCCTCGTTGTGCGCCGGCCGCATCCCACGCCCACCCCCGCCCGCGGCCGCCTTGATCATTACCGGAAAGCCGATCTTTTCGGCCACCGCAACCGCCTCGTCTTCATTGGACACCGGCCCAACGCTGCCCGGCACGATGGGCACCTTGGCCCGCTTGGCCAGCTTGCGTGCTTCGACCTTGTCGCCCAGCAAGCGCATGGCCTCGGGGCTCGGCCCGATGAACTCGATCCGACAGTCGCGGCACATCTGCGCGAAGGTCGCGTTTTCCGCCAGAAAGCCGTACCCCGGGTGAATCGCCTGAACGTCGGCCACTTCAGCGGCCGAGATGATGGCCGGCGCGTTCAAGTACGAAAGTTGCGGTTGCTCGGGACCGATGCAGATCGCGTCGTGCGCCAGGTTCAAATACGCTGCATCGCGATCCGCCCGGCTGTAAACGGCAATGGCCTCAATACCCAGATCGCGGCAGGCCCGCAGAATCCGCAGCGCGATCTCGCCGCGGTTGGCTACCAGAATGCGCTTGAACATCACGATCTCGCCAGAGGGGTTTCGCCAGTTCGGCCTACTCGTGCGCCAGCGAGACCGCGAACAAGGGTTGGTCAAACTCGACCGCCTGCGCGTTCTTCACCAGCACCTTCGTGATTCGCCCGCTCACTTCGGCCTTGATCTCGTTGAAGACCTTCATCGCCTCGACCAGGCAAACCACCGTATCCGGTCCAACCTCGTCGCCCACGTTGACGAATGGCGGCGACTCCGGATCGTGTTGCGCGTAAAACGTGCCCACCATCGGCGAGCGGATCAGGTGCTCGTTCGGATCGGCGGGCGGTGAATTACTCGCCACTTCGCCGCTCGTCTGCTGCGGTGCCGGCGGCGCCGCCCCCGGCACGGCTCCAACCGCTGGCTGCGCCACGGCGCCGCCGGTCGCCGCAATCACTGGCGGGAACCCGCGCCGTAGCAGAATATGCGTCTCTCCTTCGCGCAGCTCAACGCGGGTCAAGTCGTTCTCGACCATGAGCTGCACCAGATCCTTCAACTGCTTTATGTCCATTCGGCTCTCTACTGTGCCACTGCCCTCAAGCAGCGATCGGCGGGGCCACTGCTCTTGGGCAGAGCGTTGGTTTCAGTCGGTTCGCGGGTGTTGCCCGCGTTGTGACCCTTGAAGCCCCAATCCGAGTTATTTCGGATTCTCAATCTCGATCGACGTTAACACCCGGCATCCATCATCCGTGATCAGAATATCGTCCTCGATTCGCACGCCTCCGACGCCCGGCAAATATATGCCCGGTTCGATCGTCACCACCATCCCTGGCTGTAAAACCGTGGTCGAGTTCATCCCCACCCGCGGCGCCTCGTGCACGTCCAGCCCCAGGCCGTGGCCAAGCGAGTGTGCGAACTGTTTGCCGTAGCCCGCCTTGCTGATTACGTCGCGCGCCACCTTGTCGAGCGCGTGCGCCGTCATGCCCGCCTTGGCGGCTTCGATCGCCCGATCGTGCGCCTCGCGAACGACCGCGTTGACCTTCACCATTTCCCGCCGTGGCTTGCCCAGCCAAATCATGCGCGTCAGATCGCTGCAATACCAGCCGACTTGCGCGCCCCAATCGACCAGGATCGGCTCATCTTCGGCCACCGGGCGTGCCCCCGGCTCATAGTGCGGCAGCGAGCTGTTCGCGCCGCACGCGACGATCGTCGGGAACGACGGCCCCTGCGCCCCCAGCATCTTCATTTCGTATTCCAGCCGGGCGGACACTTGCTGCTCGGTCACCCCGGGCGAAATCCACTTACGCAGGCGCTCGAACGCGCGCTGGGCGACGTCGATCGCCTTGCCGAGCGACGCCACCTCGCCCTCGTCCTTGCGCGTCCGCATTTGCCCGATCAACCCGCCCGCCGCTACCAAGCGGGTCGGCCTCACCCACTTCTTCAGCTCGTTAAAATCCGCCAGACTTATCTGACCCGGATCAAGCCCCACCCGCGACAGCTTGTACCGGCCAATAATCTCGGCATTCGCCTTCTGCGTCCGCAGCTTCCGCAGCACCGCCTTGGCGAAGGGCGCTTGGATCGAGGCCGCCTCTGCAAACCGGCCATCGGTCAGCAACACAACGGCTCGCGGGGTCACGAGCACCATCCCGTCCTCGCCGGTGAAGCCCGTGAGCCAGATCTGATCCATCCGGTTCAGGACAAGATACCCATCCAATCGCCGCCGGCCGCACTCGGCCCGCAGAGCCGCGATACGTCCCGCGTATGGGGCCGGAACTCCGCGTCCGCTCTTGGGCGGCGAAGTACGGGCGGATTTCGCCCGCGTGCCAACTCTGTTGCCGTCTTTCATTTCTCAGCGCTCCGAAAACCGGTGTCGGCAATGCCTTGCGGGCCGGGCCGCGCCCCGGTTCCAGAGGCAATTTAACCCCGCGCATCGGGCCTGACCAGTGGG
>JAAYXS010000267.1 GCA_012515775.1 Phycisphaerae bacterium | reverse complement strand
GTAATTCCGTCATACATCGTGAGCAAGCCCGACTCGCGCAGCGTGCGCATGCCGCGCTTGCGCGCTTCCTGCCGCAACACTGCAGTCGACGCATTCCGCATGATCAATTCTTTGATTTCCTCGAACATCAGCATGATCTCGAATAGCCCGACGCGCCCGCGATAGCCGGTGTTGTTGCAGTAGTCGCAGCCGCGGCCGTAGTAGAGCGGGCGATCGGCGATGTGCTCGGGCGTGAGGCTCAGGGAGAGCAGTTGCTGTTCTGTGGGATGGAACTCCTCCTTGCAGTTTTCGCAGATTTTTCGGACGAGGCGCTGTGCCACGATGGCTTCCAGCGTGGCGGTCAGGAGGAATGGCTCCATTCCGAGGTCGAGCAGGCGTGCGATGGAGCTGGGGGCGTCGTTGGTATGCAGCGTGGTAAAGACAAGGTGACCCGTAAGTGACGCCTGCACCGCGATTTGCGCTGTTTCGAGGTCGCGGACCTCACCGACCAGGATGATGTCTGGATCCTGACGCAGGAAGCTGCGCAGGCAGCGGGCGAATGTCAGTCCGATCTCCTGCCTGATCTGGCATTGGACCAGACCGTCGATGTCGTATTCGACCGGGTCTTCGGTGGTCAATATCTTAACTTCAGGAGAGTTAAGCTCGCGCAGCGCGGAATACAGCGTTGTGGTCTTGCCTGAGCCGGTAGGTCCGGTAACAACGATGATACCGTGCGGCTTGGCGATGAGTTGCCGCATGGTGTTGAGGTCGTCCTCGCGCAGACCAAGCATTTCCAGGTCCAGATTGACCTGTGCCCGGTCCAGGACACGCAGAACCACGCTCTCGCCGTACATCGTGGGAAGGACGCTGACGCGCAGGTCTACCGGGCGGCCTTCGACGAGCAGTTCGATGCGGCCGTCTTGCGGCAGGCGGCGCTCGGCAATGTCGAGGTTGGCCATGACCTTTATGCGAGAAGAAATGGCCATGGCGACGTACTTGGGAGGTGGGACCATTTCGAAGAGGACGCCGTCGATGCGGTAGCGCATCTTGAATTCGTCCTCAAAGGGCTCGAAGTGGATATCGGAGGCTTTGTCGCGGATAGCCTGAAGCAGGACCAGGTTTACGAGCTTCTTGACCGGGCTGCTTTCGGCCGCGGCGCGGAGTTCGTCGAGGTCGATGCTTTCGCCGCGGCCCTGAAGGCGCGTGACTTCCTCATCGTCGCCGAGTTCGCCGATGATGTCGCTGATGCTTTCGGCGGCTTCTTCGGGGTAGTAACGGTTGAGGGCGTCGGCCATGTCCTCGGGCGTAGTGATGCGCGCGATGACGTTGTAGCCCATGAGGGTTTTTAAATCATCGGTGGCCTGAAAATTATCAGGCGTTGCCAGCGCCACTTCGAGCGTGTTGCTGTCGCGGTCGTAGGCGGTCGGGATGATGCGGTAGGCCTGCGCCATTTGGGCGGGGATGAGGTCGATTACCGTTTTATCGATGTCGATGTCGGCGATGGTGATGGAGTCCATGCCGACTTGAGCAGCGAGGGCGCGGTTAACAACGGCCTCGTCGACCAGGCCCATTTCGATCATGAGCTGCCCGAGCGGGCCGCGCTTTTTCTTTTGCAGCTCAAGCGCTTCGGAGACCTGGGCGCGGGTAACCTTGCCCATCTTGATCAGGATTCGCCCGAGCGGACGACCCTTAAGCTGTGAAATTGGGGGCATCCCTTCAGTCGCCATTCAGGCAAACTCCCTACGTCGTTCAGGCAATGTCCGCGAGGCTTCCGCTCCGGACGCGGTGGTAAGCCGCCGACCGCGTAGAGGCTCGAACGTCGGTCGTGCGCGAAATTATAACGCGGGATGGGAAGGGAGGAACCACATGGACCAGCCCGACCCGGCAATCTTCTCAAGCAGCGGAACGCCGACAGAGCGACGCTTCTTCGGTTCGTCGCCGGTTTCGCTTCGAGGCGCCCGGTTTCGGGTCCGAGTTGTGCCAGGCTGGCTTTGGGTCTCAGCCGGCTTGCTACTCCGCCGCGGCTGCGAAATCGTGGCCTGTCCAGACGCGCATCAGGAAATCCGTCAGGTACTGCACATAGTAGCCGGTCGCGTAGAACTGGCCGCTGGAATGCCCCAGCATCGGAAACATGACAAGTTCCTTGGGCCCGCCGGCACGATCGAAAAGCAACTCCACCGACGCGGGATCTGAAATGAAGTCGCGGCCATGGGCGAAGATCAACAGCGGCTGGTGCAAACCGCTGATCAGGTCGTCCGACAGCAAATCTGAAGAGAGCCGGTTGACCAGCGGCACACTTTGCCCGGCGACCAGAAATCCGAACCGGAAGATCTGCCTCCGCAGCGCTACGGGTGAATCAAGGACCACGGCGTTGACCGCTTCGGGGTACTGCACCGCCAGGGCGACTGAGGGAATCGACCCGAGCGACATGCCCATCAGCGTGACCTGGTCGCGGCCTGTCGCGTTGCGGGTCCAATCAATGACGGCCCGCAGATCGCGACTAAGCGCGTAGAGCGTGGGCGTGCCGTCACTGCCGCCGAAGCCCTCGTAGTCGTACATCACGACCGACCAGCCGTTCGATAACAGCAGGTTCGCGGTGTACAGGTAGCAGGCCATGTTTCCCGCGTCCCCCATCGAGACGATTACGGTGCCGAGGTCCTCCTCGGTCGGCATGTACCAGGCGCGCAGGCTTTTCGTTTCATCTATCGGAATCCGAACTTCTTCGTAGGAAAGGCCGGCCTCGGCGGGATTATTTACCACCTCCAGATCGAGGCCAAAGCGGGAGCGCAGCTCCTCGCAGGTCGTATTTGGGTGAAGAATCAGGTCGGACAAACCCGCGACGACTTCCGCGGGCTCCATGATGGCAATCGGCACGCAACCCGCGACCGTGCAAAGACTTACTGCAATGGCACACCAGCGGCAGAAACGACCCACAGTGATCATCTTCTCCGTCCCTCTTGGCCAGAACCGCGCCAGGGCCGAGCCGGCCAGTTCAATTATACGGGTGGCCCGACAATCTCCAGCCTCGGCCATTATCGGTTCGCCGGAGAGGTTCGTTTGCCGTCGATTTTCTGCGGATATTCGAAAGATGCCTGCGAATTGATCTACGTGATGCCGATTACCGGGCATTAGTCCGCGTCGGTTAAGATGTGCTTTCAGTCCATCGCGGGTCGAGATTTGCGGAGTGTTGTATGAGTAGCGGCCCCATGGTCGTCGTCAAAAAGGCGGCGTTCTGACGGCGCTGGTAGCGACGCCCGGG
>JAAYXS010000266.1 GCA_012515775.1 Phycisphaerae bacterium | reverse complement strand
TGGCGCGGCGGATTGAGGGGACGGGACATCGAAGGGATCCAGGGATCAAGGGATCGAGGGATCAAGAGGTGCAAAGAGCCGAGCCGGGGCGTGTCGCCCCGACTGCCGGGGGAGCGCATGCGAGACGGAATCGCGTGCGAGCGGCTGCTGCGCGCGGCGTTACCCCAGGTGCTCAAGCGGTCTGATAAAAAGTCGCGTGGAATCGGGCCATGGGGGCAGGTGACCAGATACTCATGGTTTTTGTGCACACGATTTTGATAACCTGAGGCCAGCCGCTGCGCGGAGAGAGGAGGCCGCTGCGCGGAGAGAGGAGATAGGTGAGAGGTGAACAGGTGAACAAGGCCGCTGCGCGGAGACGGACGATAGTTGACAGGTGAGTAGTGAGGACGTTTTGAATGCCGCATAGTGGGTGCCTTTCTGCGCGCGGGCGCGGTTCTGCTAGGGATTCTATGAAGCTGGCAGCTTTCAGCTATCAGCTTTCAGCCAGAATGCGCGGATTGTGCATGTATGCGCGCCAATGGCGGGGAGAGGCTGCTTGGGGTGATAAAGTGATAAGGTGATAAGGGCGCGAGCCAAGGCAACCGCCAAGACGCCAAGAGCGCCAAGACCGCCCAACATGGCGAGGGATCGAGGGATCAAGAGGCGCCGGCGGGTCCGCTGCCGCAGCCTGGGTAGCCTGCGAGCCGCTTTGCGTTTGCTGGGCGGGTTACGTTATGTGGCCGAGTCGGCCGCCTGCTGGGCGAGAGCTCGGGCTTTCCGCCTGGCGATGTACCTGGCGGCGTAGGCCGCTATTGGCAACGCCAAGGGCGCCAGCAACAAGTGCCCGACGCCGATCCCAACCGCCGTGTTAAGCAAACTCCGCGACGTCTCGCTGAACGCGTAAAAGAACGCCCACGCTGCCAAGGGCGCCGTGGCGATCGCGAGCACAGCGTATGTGACAGCGGTGCGGGCGGCCGGTCGCGGCCAGGGCCCGCGGATGTCATCGTCGTGTTCGCTCCGCGCGTGCCCGCACTCGGGGCACACGCCGGAGACGTTCCCGGTGAGATTGTAGCGGCAGACTGGACAGTGCCCCGGCGGAGCCAGACGAGTCAGCCACCAAACCGGCGGGAGCACGGCGAACAGGACGGCGAGCACTGGCCAGAGCGGAACGTACAAGTGGTTCTCATGCTGGCTAGAGCGGTAAAGAAATCCCCCTGAGCCCGCGCGACTAAAGCGCACCAGAAACGGCCGGTCCCGCAAGTCTGACCGCCTTGCCGAACGATACAGGCACTGGGCGGCGGAAGTGCCAACCCGCGAACGAGCTCGCGTGGGCTAAAGCCTCCGGTGGTCCAAAATGGCGGACGTCACGGAACATCAACTTACCGCGATTGAGACTGACGGACCAGTCGTCCATCGTGTCGTCGACTATTGGACCACACCAGTTGTACCCCACATCGGCAAGAAAGCTGAGATTCCAGGCTAAGCACACCAGCCAGAGGATGGCCAGAAATGCCCGGCGCAGCCTAACTCTAGTCCGGTGTAACATCATGAAGCGGGCACCCTCATTCGCGGCGACACCAGTGGCCGCCGGTCGCGGCATTATAGCGTGTATACGCGCGAGTAGCGGCGCGGGCGCTGCTTGGGGTGATAAAGTGATAACGTGATAGGGTGATAAAGAACTTTCAGCTTTCAGCTATTAGCTATTAGCTTTCAGCCAGATCGCGCCGAACAACCAGACGATGCGGCGCGGTTTCACACGCCGAGCCCATTTCACACTCCGAAGGGATCTAGGGA
>JAAYXS010000265.1 GCA_012515775.1 Phycisphaerae bacterium | reverse complement strand
TGGGTGCCATGCCCAAGCTCTAAGCGCGGGCATGCCTTCGGCGTGTGCGACCGAAAGTTTGCACCCCCCGCACGGTTCATCGTATTGGTTCATGAGGCGCAAAATCGGGTAACGCGCTGAATAGCAGCCAAGGTGTTCGGCTCACGAGGATAAGAGCATGCATGAAGTCAAAGTACTGCCGCTGGAGGAGTTCGGGCGCGAGTTTGTTCCGCCGCAGTACCGGCCCGCAGGCCAGGACGAGTATTACTTACGAAACCAGCAAGTCGGCCGCCCCAAGGACTATTGGCGCCACCTGCGGGCCGACGAAATCGAGACGCTGGTCAAGAACAACAACACCTGCGCCGACTGGGACCACATGCTCGTGGCCGACCCCTTCGATCCGCGCCTGATCAAGAACAGCGAGTTTTACGGCCTGGTGCGGATCGGGCGGATGGAGCGCGTGATTCTGGAACACCATGATCTACAGAAGCCCGTGGGCATTTCCGGCAGCTTGATCATCAATTGCGACATCGGCGATAACTGCGCCATCAACAACGTCCGCCACTTGGCGCATTTCATTCTGGGCGCGAATGTGATGCTGCTGAACATCGACGAAATGCACACCACCAACTACGCCAAGTTCGGCAACGGCATCGTCAAGGACGGCGAAGACGAAAAAGTGCGCGTCTGGCTGGATCTGGTGAACGAGGCGTCCGGGCGGGCGGTGATCCCCTTTGACGGGATGACGACCGCCGACGCCTATCTCTGGGCCCGCTACCGTGACGATGCCGAGCTTCAGGCCCGCCTGCGGCAAATAACGGAAAACCAGTTCGATTCGCGCCGCGGCTTCTATGGCACCGTGGGCGACGCCTGTGTCATCAAGAACTGCCGCATCATCAAGGACGTAAAGATCGGGCCGTGCTGTTACATCAAAGGCGCCAATAAGCTCAAGAACCTGACCATCAACTCCAGCGCCGACGAGCCCACGCAGATCGGCGAAGGCGTGGAACTGGTCAATGGCATCATCGGCCTGGGCTGCCACGTCTTCTATGGTTGCAAGGCGGTACGTTTCGTGCTGTGCGACAACTCCAACCTCAAGTACGGCGCCCGCCTGATTCACTCTGTATTGGGCAGCAACTCTACTGTTTCCTGCTGCGAAATCCTGCACAATCTGGTGTTCCCGGCACACGAACAACACCACAACAATTCGTTTCTGACGGCCGCGCTGGTCAAAGGCCAGAGTAACGTGGCGGCCGGGGCCACGCTGGGCTCAAACCACAACAGCCGCGCCAACGACGGCGAGATTGAGGCGGGGCGCGGCTTTTGGCCGGGGCTGTGCGTGACGCTGAAGCACTCCAGCCGCTTTGCCAGCTTCACCTTGCTGAGCAAGGGCAATTACCAGGCCGAGTTGAACATCCCGCTGCCATTTGCACTGGTGAACGACAATCAGGCCGCGCAGTGTCTGGAGGTGATGCCGGCGTTCTGGTGGCGCTACAACATGTATGCTCTGGCCCGGACTACTTGGAAAGTACGGGTTCGCGACACGCGGAAAACCAAGACCCAGAACATTGAGTTTGATTCGCTGGCGCCGGATACCGCCGAGGAAATCTTCGACGCCCTGCGCCTGCTGGAAATCTGGACCGCGCGGGCGCGACTGCGGGCCGATGGAAAGGACGCGGCCGAACACAGCCTTGAGGATCTGGCGGCGCTCGGACGGGAACTGCTGCTAAGCAGCCCGCAGCGCACGGCAGGTCTGGAAGTGCTCGGCGAGAACATGGAGAAGAGCGATCGCAAGGTGGTCATTATGAAGCCGCGCGAGGGCTATCTCGCCTATCGCGAAATGCTCCACTACTACGCGGTCAAAAACCTGGTGGCCTACCTGTCCGCCCATCCGCAGGCCACCTTGGACACCATGGGCAAGGACCTGGCTGGACCGCGGCAGCGCGAGTGGGTCAACCTGGGCGGACAACTCATGCGCGGCCCGGACAGCGCCCGGCTCATGAGCGAGATCAAGGCCGGCAAGTACCGTAACTGGTTTGAGGTTCACGCGGCATACGACAAGCTGTGGGCGGAGTATCCAAAGCACAAACAGCAACACGCGCTGGCGACGCTACTCGAGCTGCTTGGGGTGACCGAATTGACCCCGGAGATCTGGGACGCGGCGCTAACCGAGGCGGTGCGAATCCAGGAATTCGTCTGCCAGCAGGTCTACATCAGCCGCAAGAAGGATTACGACAACCCCTTCCGCCAAGCTACGTTCCGCAATGCAGAGGAAATGCGGGCGGTCCTCGGTACGCCGGAGGAGAACAGCTTCGTCCGGCAGACGAAGAAGGAAACGGAGGCTTTCAAGGCGCTGGCGGAGGAGATGCGCAAGCGAGTGTAGAACAAAAGCACTCAGCCGCGCCGCTGATCAAACATGCAGTTCAGCGCTGGGCGCCGGCCCGAGGTCCAGCCCCTTCAGCGCCGGACCAAGAATGCGCTTCAAGTACTCGCGCGTCTGTTGCGGGGCCAGGCCGACGTAGCGCTGTGGGTTCAGCAGGCCGGACCATTTCACGTGGACAAACGCCGGATCGGCCTTCAGACGCTCCAGCAGGTCGTTCGGACGGCCAAGTTGCTTCACGCCCTCGCCGGCGGCCTGACTGTGTTCGCGCAAACGCTCGTGTAGTTGCTGGCGATCGCCGCCGCCTGCGACCGCGGCCATCAGAATCTCTTCGCTGGCGATGAACGGCAGTTCGGCCGCCAGGTGTGCCTCGATCATGGCCGGGTAGACGACCAAGCCGTCAAAAATGTTGTTCAACAGGATGGCCAGCGCGTCCGCGGTCAAGAAGGCCTCGGGGACGACGAGGCGCTTGTTGGCGGAATCGTCCAGCGTGCGTTCGAGCATCTGCGCCGCATGCGTGTGATAAGCCGAGCTGATCAGGCTGATTAGGTAGCGCGCCAGGCTGGTGGCGCGCTCGCAGCGCATCGGGTTGCGCTTATACGGCATGGCGGAACTGCCGACCTGCCGGCGCTCGAAGGGTTCCTCAATTTCCTTCAGCATGGCGAGAATGCGGATGTCGTTGCACAGTTTGTGCGTCGCGCCGGCCAGCAGTCCGAGGGCGGCCAGGACCTCGGCGTCGATCTGGCGCGAGTACGTCTGTCCCACTACCGGATAGCAGTGCTCGAACCCCAGGCGGCGAACGAAAGACTGCTCCAGCCGGCGAACCTTCGCCCGGTCGCCCAGGAGCTGGAGGAAGGAAGCCTGCGTGCCGGTCGCACCGCGTAAGCCGCGGCAGGCGAGGTTGCGGCGGACGCGATCGATGGCCTGCGTCGCGCGCAGCAGATCGTCGAGCCACAGGGTGGCGCGCTTGCCCACGGTCGTGAGCTGGGCCGGCTGAAGGTGCGTGAAGCCCAGCGTCGGCAAATCGGCGTTACTCTCGCAAAATGGGGCCAACACGCGCATTGCCGCCACCAGCCGCCGCTGGAGCAAGTCGAGCGCGGCGCGCATCAGGAGCAGGTCCGCATTGTCGACCACGTCCATACTCGTGAGACCCAGATGGATGATTCCACGGGCGGCGGGGGCGGCGTCCCCGAAAGCGTGAATGTGGGCCATTACATCGTGCCGCGTTTGACGCTCGTACTCCGCGACGGCGTCAAAATCGATGTCATCCACCGCGGCCTGCATGGCGCGAATCTGGCCGGCGGTAATGGGCAGCCCTAACTCGCGTTCCGCTTCGGCCGCGGCCACCCAGATGCGGCGCCAGGTGGAGTAGCGCTGCTGCGGACTCCAGATCGCGACCATCTCGCGCGAGGCGTAGCGCGCCGCGAGCGGGTGCTCAAATGTCGGCTTCGATTTGAAAATCGAACTTCGTGGCTTCGTAACCGGCCCGCGCTGGCGCTTCGGGCTCGGATCAGGCGGACGGGGACGGCGCGGTCTGCTCGGGCGCGGCATGTCACGACTCCAGCGCCTGCTTGACATCGGCGATCAGGTCTTCGGTCGCCTCCAGGCCGACGTGCAGGCGGATGATCCAGGCGGGCTGCTGCGGGTCCTTCGAAATAAACGTCCCACCGATTACCAGGCTCTCGTAGCCGCCCCAGCTCACGCCGATCGTGAACAGGCGGGTGCGGTCCATGAAGCGGTTCGTCGCCTCGCGCGACTGGTCGTGCAGCTCAAAACTGAACAGCCCGCTGTAGCCGCGAAGCTGGCGGCGGCCGATCGCGTACTGCGGATGGCTCTCCAGGCCGGGGTGATACACGCGGCGGACGGCCGGGTGCTGCTCGAGAAAGCGGGCCAGCGCCAGCCCGCTGCGCTGGTGCTGCTCCATGCGCACCTTCAGCGTGCGCAGCCCGCGAATGAGCAGCCAGGCGGCGAACGGGTCGCACACGCTGCCGAGCAGCTCCAGCTCCCGGAAAACCCGGCGGCGAAGGGTGTCTTCACGCCCGGCGACCAGGCCCGCGACTACGTCGCTGTGGCCACCGATGAACTTCGTGGCGCTGTGTACGACTAGATCACAGCCCAGGTCCAGCGGGGTCTGGAAGCACGGCGTCGCCCACGAGTTGTCGAAAACCGTGACCACTCCACGCGCGCGTGCCGCGGCCGCGATCGGCGCAACGTCCGGCATCTCGAACAGCCCACTGGTCGGGCTTTCGAGGTACATGAGCCTGGTGTTCGGCCGGATGGCCGCCTCGAAGTCGGCCGGGTCGCAGCTATCAACGAAAGTGGTCTCGACGCCGAATCGCGGCAGATAGTCGCGCAGGTAGCGCCGGGTTGGCCAATAAATCGTGCCGCTCGCAACTACATGAGCGCCGGCGTGAACGCAGGCATTAATGGCGGCAGCGATCGCGCCCATGCCCGAACCGAAGGCCAGGGCCCAGTTGCCGTGCTCGAGGCGGGCGATTTTCGCTTCCAGCACCGCGGTGGTGGGATTGCCGACGCGCGTGTACTCGTAATACGGACTGTCGGGGGCTTCGCGCTGCTCCCAGGCGGCTGAGTCGGGGAACATGAACGTCGAAGCCTGGTATATCGGCACGGCGACCGCGCCCCGCTGGGCCATGCGGTCTTCGCCGAAATGGGCACAAAGTGTTTCAAAGTCGGCGCCGGGCGCCGGATCGTGCCGCGGCGGCGGCGGCGACATTTGAAAACTATAGGGGTCGAGAGCTAGGGGATCCATGTCCACAAAATCGCCGCAGGCGCGCCGGCGGTCAAGGGGCGACCCGCGTTTGGCAGCCGCCATTCATCAATCCGGTGTGATGCCCCAGCACGGCGCCCTATGGCTTGCCGTTCGGGGAGCGCAGCGGAGAAAGGTGGAAAACGGCCCCGCAGCCGGGGCGGTTGCAGCGCACCGTCAGCGTCGGGATGGTTGCGAATTCCTGCGGCTCCGTATTGAGCATCGCCAGAACGGTCGGCAGGATCGAATGGGCGGCGTGGATGCACAACCCGGCGGGCAGCGTGGCCGTTATGCTGAATTCCCGCGGCAGCGAGGCGGCGGCCGGGCAGATATCGATGTTTGGAGCGCGGGCCAGCACCACGCGTACGCGGTGCGCCTCGACCGCTGAGGCCGGCACATTCGGCTCGGCAGCGGATCGCGCGCCCGGATCGGCCCAGGACGGCAACTTTGCCGGATCACCTTCGGCTCGCGCTCCTGCCGCCTCTCCGGCGCCGGGATTTTGAGACGAGCCTGCGGCAGCCGTGGAATCTGCATCGAATACGATCACGTCGCTCTCGCGGTCGAGCGCCATATTCACAAGCTCGTCGGCGCGTGCGTTCTCTTCGCGTTTGATATGCCGTAGCGTCCAGCGTGGGGCCCGCAGCAGGAAAAGTTGGGCTTGCTCGTAGAGCTGCTGAAGTTTTGGGCTCTTAACGTCGTATTCGCCCGTAACCTGCCGCACGAGCAACTCGCTGTCGGAGTAAATCGAAAGCGTCTGCGGGCCGCACTTTTCGGCGCGCATCAGCGCCCGCAACAATGCCTGATACTCGGCGGCGTTGTTCGTCTGGCGGCCGAGGAAGTAGCCCGCCTCGTGAATCGGTTGACCGTCATCGGTGTGGATCACAACTCCGGCCGCAGCCGGGCCGGGATTGCCGCGTGCCCCGCCATCAACGTGAATAATCAGGCCCACGCGCCGCTCACGGAATCACTTCCTCTTATCTATATATAGGATACGGCCGCAATTCGGGCAGCTCTGCACATCGTCGCGGACCATGGCGGCGTTGAAATGTTCCGCGGAGATGCTCATGTGGCAGCCGCTGCAGATGAATTCGTCGCGGCGCGGGTGCGTGCGTTCGATTTTCGCGAGGACTTCGCCTTCGTACCGTTCCGACAGGCGTTCGAAGAGGTTGACGGTTCTTCCTTCGAGCTGGGCGATGGATTCCTCGCGCCGCGCCTCCAACTCTTTCAGCTTGTCGGAGAAGGTCGCCATGGCTCCGCTGGCCTGGGCTTGAAAATCGCGCAGGCGGTCGGCCTCGGCCCGTTCGACCTCCTCTGCCGCGGCCACGGCCTGGCGCTGTTTGTCCATTTCGGCCATGAGTTCCAGTTCGCGGCTCTCAAGGCGGTTAGCGTCTGCTTTTTCGTTATTGAGGTCAGCCAGGACGGCCGCGTATTCCTTGTTGGTCCGGACCGTGTTGAGGTGCTCGCGCAAGCGGGATACGTGCGCCTGGCGGCCTTTCAGATCCACATCGATCGAATCGATTTCCATCTGCGTGCGTCGCAGGCGTTCCTGCTCCGCGGCCAAGCGATCCCGAGCGGCTTGCAACTTGACGCCTTGGCGTTCGACCAGGCGCTGTTTCCGCGCAAGCTGGCGGCGAATATCCACAAGCTGAAGTTCAATATCCTGAAGCTCGAGCAAGGCGTCGAGCGTCGTTCCCATTCAACTCTCCCACGGATGTCAACGAACCCTTGATTATGCCACAGATCGGGGTGGGCGGCAATAGAAGCCGGCAGCAGCGAAGCAGACAAATCGGCTGACAGATCGGCCATGCGAGGAGTGGTACCATGCCGGGACCTGGGAGCCATGCCCCAAGGCGTGCGTGCCATGCCCAAGCTGTAAGCGCATGCCCCCGGCATGGCCACCTCAAGTTCCGAACGGCCAACCGTCGGCCCGCCCGGCCCTTCGGCACGGCCGGCGCCGCCATTTTTTGACGGCGGCAGCTTGCACGGGCCGTCCGCTGGTTGAGAATGCCGAAAAACATCAGGAGTCGGCATGACAAGCCTGTTCGAGATTTATCGGGGTCGCGGTACGCGCCGGGTGTTTACGGGCCGCTGGACTGGAGCGCTTCTGGCCGTCGGCGTCCTGGGCGCCTGGGCCGCCACGGCCTGGGCCGCGCCGCCGGCGGAGCATCGCCAATCCGGCGACCGGCGGCGCTCGCCGGTAGTCGACGTATTCGAGCGCTGCCGCGAGGCGGTCGTGAACATCAGCACCACGCGCGTGGTTCAGGTGCGCTCGCTGGGTTTGTTTGAGAGCATATTCGACTTCGCCCCGCGCGTGCGGCAGCACAAGGTTCACAGCATCGGCTCGGGAGTGGTCATCCATCCAGCCGGTTACGTCGTGACGAACGCCCACGTCGTGGCGCAGGCTTCTGACGTGCAGGTCACCTTCTCTGACGGCAAGAGCGAGGCCGCGGAAATTGTCGCGGTTGACCCCGAGCACGACCTGGCCGTTTTGAAGGTTTCCGGCCAGCACCCGTTCGCCAGCGTGAAACTGGGGCACACTGGCGACATCCTGGTGGGCGAGACCGTGGTCGCGATCGGCAACCCGCTGGGGCTGCAGCACACGGTGACCGCGGGCATCGTCAGTGCGCTGGGGCGCGACCTCGTGTTCAACGATAGCGTGGCCTACAAGAACCTCATCCAGACGGATGCGTCGATCAACCCGGGTAACTCGGGCGGGCCGCTCCTGAACGTCAGCTGCGAATTGATCGGAATTAACACCGCTATCCGCGGCGACGCGCAGAACATCGGTTTCGCCATTCCGGTTGATCGCCTCTGGGAAACGCTACCGGTCATGCTCGACCTGGAGCGCCGTGAGCGCGTGCAGGTGGGGCTGCGCGTCAGCGGTCCGCGGGCGGAGGTGGAGGAGGTACGCCCGGGCAGTCCCGCCGCTGATGCGGGCGTGAAGGTCCACGATCAAATTTTGCGGGTAAACGGCGAAGCCGTTCAGGACGGCATCGACTACTACGTGCATCTTCTGAACGCGCATCCCGGCGACAGCATGAAGCTGGCCGTCAAACGCGGCGGAAGAACGCTGAATTTTGACGTGCCCATAAGGGTCACGCCGCTGCCCGACGGCGACAGCCTGGCCCGCAAGCTCTTGGGCATTAAGCTGGCACCCATACCTACCCGCGTGCGCCGCCAGTATGACTTGGCCGGGCTGACCGGCATGATGGTGGAGGAGGTCGAGCGCAACAGCCCGGCCCGCAAAGGGCTGGAACCCGGCGACATCATTCGCCAGATCGAGAACATGCCGACCACCAGCCTCAAGCAGGTCGGCCTGGTACTGGAGCAGGTAGTTCCCGGCGACGCGGTGGACATCGAACTGATCCGCTTCGAGCGCGACGGCGTCTACCTGATCAACATCTCCGTCCCGACGCGGAAGTAGGGATCTAGGGATTAAGGGATCTAGGGAGCAGAGCTGCGGCGTGTGGCCCCGGAGTGCCGCCAACAACCTCCCTCCCTGCGCAGTTGTCCGCCCCGCGATTTGCGCCCACCTGATCCGAGCCCGAAGCGCTAGCTAGGGTAACCCGATCTCCTGATCCGAGCCGG
>JAAYXS010000264.1 GCA_012515775.1 Phycisphaerae bacterium | reverse complement strand
GGCCAGCTTGGGGCATTTACGTCCAAAACCGCCGCCGCCTTGCTGCGCTACCGCGCGACGGACGTCGTGGGCGTGCTTGATTCGCACGCGGCTGGAACCGACGTGCGAACGGTCTTTCCGTGGTCGCCCCCGGTGCCGATCGTGGCGGACATCGCCGCCGCCCGCGCCCTGGCGCCCGATGCCCTCTTCGTAGGAATTGCTCCGCCGGGCGGCGCGCTGCCCGGTCCCATGCGGCAGCACATCGCCGATGCGCTGGCCGCCGGGATGGACGTCGTCAGCGGCCTGCACCAATTCCTGGCGGACGATGCGCAGTTGGCGGCCTTGGCACAGCAGAACGAAGCCCGCATTTTCGACCTGCGCCGTCCCCCGGCCGAACGGACTATCGCAACCGGGCGCGCCCTGTCGACCAGTTGCCGCCGCGTTCTGACCGTCGGCACGGACGGGAATGTCGGAAAAATGGTTGCCGCCCTGGAACTGACGGCCGCCGCACGGCAGCGCGGCCTGCGGGCCGAATTCCTCGCGACCGGGCAAACCGGTACGATGATCGCGGGCCGCGGCGTTGCCATTGATGCAGTTGTTTCGGACTTCGCGCCGGGCGCAGTCGAGGAGCTGGTGCTGAGCGCTGCCGATTCAGACATTTGCATCATTGAGGGACAGGGCAGCATCGCTCATCCGGGATTCTCGGCCGTCACTCTCGCCTTGCTTCATGGCGCCTGCCCGGATGCCATGATCCTCGTACACCATGCCGGCCGCACGCACTACAGCGCCGCGCCACACATGCGGATTCCGAGACTGGCTGAACTGCGGGCCATCTACGAAAGCGCGGCGTCATTGCTGCATCCATCGCGCGTTGTCGGCGTGGCGCTGAATCCGCTGGGCTGTGATCCGAAATTGGTCCGCGAGGAAACTCGCCTGTTGGCGCAAGAGCTGCGAATTCCAGTCTGCGACGCAATTTGCGGCTGCACGGCCCTGCTGGATGCCGTTTTGGCGAACACCATACCTCTCTGCTGACGGTTTTTAGTCACTCCTCGTGAGCTAAAGGCAAGTCGGCTCGACCGGCGATCATCCCTGAACGAGCTTGCATCCGCTGAGCGTCGCCGGATAATGCGTGCTCGTGTGCGGTTTGAAACGAACTTTGTGGAGGTAGAACATGAAACGATTCGCGATGGCAGGTTTCTTCACATGCATCCTGTTCGTGACAGGATGCGGCGACATCACAGGGAAGTGGACTCTCGACTGCATTGAGCCGGAATCAGAACGGCAGAACTTCGACTTGAAGTGCCTGGTGCTGAGAGACGACAACACGTTCCTCCTCAAGGCCTGCGAAGACGCGAAGCCGGCCGCGGTGTGCGGAACGTATTGCTATGACAAAGACACCAATACTCTGACATTCACGCCCGAGGGCGGCGCCCCCGCGCGGACCTATATCGCGGAAGTCGGGCTTCTCGGTTTCGGCAAGATGAAGGTGTGCCCGACGGGCGAGAAGGCGTGGACGGCTTATCTCAAGCGTTGCAAGTGCGAACCCTGCGATAAGTGCAAGCCATGCCCCGGCAAGTGCAAGCCCTGTCCCGACAAGTGCAAGCACCACGCTAAGTGCGACAAGCCGTGTCCTAAACCATGTGAAAAGCCCGCCGAGAAGAAGCCCGAATGCCCGATCCACAGGGCGGAGCCAGTTCAAAAGAACTAAAGAACCACGCGCGAACTTGCGGGCCGGGAAACCTGCAACGCGGCCCGCGATAACGTCATAGGGTGATAAGGTGATAAAGGACGATCCGCAGGATCGCTTTATCACCTTATCACTTTATCACTGTATCACGTTATCACCCTGTTTATCGCCCTGTTGGCGCACTGCGCCGCCGTGTAGCCTCCCCCGCGCATAAGAAGAGCCTCGCCGCCTGCACGACGAGGCTCGCAAATAGCTCTCTTCCTCGCTTCCGCTCTGACTCGGATCGCCCGATTTAACGCTTCGAGAACTGGAAGCGACGACGGGCCTTGCGGCGCCCGTACTTTTTGCGCTCAACACGCCGCGAGTCGCGCGTCAGGTATTGAGCGTCGCGCAGCGTAGGCTCGACCGAGGCATCGGCCGCTACCAGCGCACGCGCAACACCCAGCTTGACCGCGCCCGCTTGCCCGGTATGCCCGCCGCCCTGGACGTGTACCAGCACGTCCCACATTCCAAGTTTGCCGCTGGCCTCCAGCGGGGCTCTGACGGCCGCTCGGTCCTGCGGCTCGGTGAAATAGTTGTCCAGCTCGCGTTTGTTGATCACGATCTTGCCGCTCCCGGCGACCAGCCGCACACGTGCGACCGATGATTTCCGCCGGCCGGTGCCACGGTAAACGCCGCCGGGCGGCGGGGTGGGCACGGGCGTTTCAGCCGGAGCGGCAGTAGGGACGGCGTCCAACGGCGCGCCGGGCAGCACGCCTTCGGCCGGCTTTGGCTCGTCCGGGGTAACCGGAGCCGCCGGCTGGGAGGTCAGTTGATCGGGCGGAAGGGGTATATCACTCACGTGCGTTCCTCAAGTTCAACCGTCTATAACGGCATTGGTTCGGGGTTTTGGGCCTGGTGCGGGTGGGTCGGGCCGACGTGCAGCTTGAGCTTGTCGAGCATGTGCACGCCGAGCTTGGATTTCGGCAGCATGCGGCGAACGGCCTCACGCAGCACGCGTTCCGGGTGGCGGGCCAGCATTTGCTCCATGCTGACTACCCGGCGCCCGCTGGAATAACGGGTGTATCGCTGGTACACCTCGGTCTGGCGCTTGCGGCCGGAGACGCGGACCTTGCCGGCGTTGAGGACGATCACATAGTCGCCGGTATCCACATGGGGCGTATAGGTCGGCTTGTGCTTGCCCATGAGAACGGTCGCGATGCGCGTGGCCAGCCGGCCCAGCACCTTGTCCTGGGCGTCAACCACGAACCATTTCTTATCGACCTCGCCGGGTTTGGCGAGGAAACACTTATTGGCGGTCTTCATAACGCTTCCCGATACAGCGGGCCAAGGCCCCGCTCAAGGGGCAAAGAACGGCGATTTTACGACCTGCGGTAGCAGTGTCAAGGGCGTTCTGCTGGCGATGGGCGCTCCGCCCGGATTGCCGGGACAGAATGTCGAGCGGAATCGAGGGGTTAAGGGAATCAAGGGATCGAGATCAAGAGCTGTAAAGAGCAGAGCCGGGGGGTGTCGCCCCGGAATACCGCCAACAACCTGCCAGCCGCGCGCCCCCCTTGCCGTCTCCCAAAGCGCCCGCAAGGACAACGCGTCCTGGTCACCCCGCTACGCGTTCATGTCACGCCAGCGTTTCGCCAATTGCCCGAAAATCGCCAGCGCGATCGCGGCGACAACTCCGATAGCGGCGAACGGAAACCAGATGTTCTGCGGATGGTACGTATCCCAAAGCAGCGACGTGGCCTGCTGTCCGTTGAGGCCGAGCACCTGCTGGAGCGTGGCGAACGCCTCGGTCCGCGGAATACCCGCGACGGTTTCGAGCGTGGCCAGCGAGCCGTCCCAGACCTTACCCGCGCCGAAGCTGGTTTGCGTTACCAGGTACTTCAGCGCCAGCGTGGCCTTTTCGCCGTAATGGCCGTAGACGTAGCCCGCGATCCAGTTACCGGCCGCCACGCCGATGCCGACCGGGATGTTGACGTAGCCGAGGTAGAGGCCCTTTTTGGCCGGGGGGGCGATCAGGGCCAAGTATTCGCTCTTCTTCGGCCCGGTGAGCATTTCACCCAGCGAGAATAAGCCGATCCCCACCAGCAGAATCGCGCCGTGCGGCGTCAGGCCGGCAACCAGCAGGCCGGCGGTAGCCATCACCATGCCGAAGAACATGGCCGAGAGCGTCCGCATCCGGCGCACGAGCCACGAAACCGGCACGACGAAGATCACGATCAGCATGGCATTAAGAGAGATCAGCACCTGCTGCGGTACGCGCAGCAAGCCCTGGTCACCTGTCTCGCGCCAGGAGTCAAACGGCATGTGCTGAGCGATAGCCGCGCTGTTTACCCAGTCTTCGATGAAGTTCGGCTGCGTATCCCAGAGCTGATACATCATGAGCCAGAAGCACGACATGATGAGAAGCCAGGCGATCAGCCGGGGCTCGAACACGTTAACGATCGTACGGCGCAGCACCTGAAGCGGGTTTTCGGTCTTCGAGGCTCCCGAGGGCACGTCCTTGAACGTGAGGAGCATTAGGTAATTCAGGGCCGTGAAGCCCGCGCAGGCGAGGAACAGGTTGCGCCAGCCGGCGGCGCTGTGGGGGTTGCCCAAAAGCAGCGGTGAAAGAAAGTGCCCGACGACCGAGCCCACGTTCACGATCCAGTAGAAGAAACCCCAGCCGAGGGAGGCGCTAGCCTTGTTCAGCGTGTGGGCGAGCGTGCCCTGCAAGGCCGGCTTGAAGAAGGCCGTCCCGGTCGCCAGCACGATGATCCCGCCGAAGAAGCCCCAGTAGGAAGGAAAAAAGGCCATCATGAGATAGCCGGCGATGTTCATGGTGAAGGAGAAGAACAGCGTGCGCTTATAGCCGTAACGGTCGGCAAAGCCGCCGGTGACCATGGGCAGCAATGACTGGAAGATGGCCCACCAGGCGTAGATTGTGCCCTTGTGGGCGGCCGTCAGGTGCAGCCCGCCCGGCTCGGTGGCCTGCATGATGTAAATCGGGGCGACGGGGCGCAGGACGTAGTAGGCCAGGCGCTCCCACATCTCGATGATGTTCAACATCCAGAAGGTCGGGCTGAAGTGCCGCCGTTCGGTCACTGCGGTTGTCGCTGGAACGGCCGCCGCCGCGGCGCTGCCTTGGGTGTTGACAGGGGGATTGCTCATCTTCGCTCACGCACAGGAAAAAACGCCGCCGGCCCCCACGACCTCGCCGTCGTTCAAGCGGCCGGCTCTACGGCCGAAGCACGACCGCCGGCCCAGCATAGCCGAAGGGCGCGCGTGAGTCGAAGGGGAATCAGCGAGGGCTGAGAATTGCCGCGGCGGCAAGTTGCGGGGGTTGACGCGTGGGGGCGGGCAGCGCGTCGGCGCCGCGGCGACACGGGCCCTTGGCTTTCGTCCTGCAATCACATACGGAATGCGCTTCCAAGGTCGCCGCAGAGTGAAAGTAGCTGGACCCGCAACGCCCTGAGGCCGGCGCAAAAAAAGGGAGGTCCGGCGGCCTTTCGGGCCCTCGGCCGGCCCTATTAAAAGCCAACACCGCAACCTCAATACAAAATGTTCCACTTTCGAGGGCAAAAGTCCAGGTGTCGGACGGCAAACCGCGGGCAAGGCAAACAATTACACGCTGTGCGCGGGCAGGCGCTGCATTTTGCCTGGCCCCGAAGGCTACTGGCCACGAGCGCGTGTTCCGTTGCCGCTTCGCGCGCCCCGGCTACTCGATTTCAGCCTCATTCACTAGCGCGATTAAGCGCGAGCGTTTGGCCGGCTCCATTGGGCAGAGCGGCAGCCGGAATTCCTCCGCGCAGAGCCCACGCACCGCCAACGCGGTCTTGATGGGGACCGGATTGGTGTCCGCCGTCAGCAGTGCCCTCCCCAGACGGAACAGCCGGTCGTGGGCCTGGCGCGCCGCCGACCAATCGCCGGCCAGCACCGCCTGCGTCAAACGCATCACCGCCCGCGGCATCAGGTTCGAAAGAACGCTGATTACCCCCACCGCGCCGAGTGCCATCAGCGGAAACGTCAGCGGGTCATCGCCCGAGAGAACGCCAATCTCGCAAGTCAGCAGCAGCTCGGCCGCGTCGTCGATGCGTCCGGTCGCGTGCTTGACCGCCACAATGTTCTTGCAGCCGCTATACAGCCGGCGAATGGTTTCCAGCGATATTTCGACGCCGCAGCGCCCCGGAATGTTGTACAGCACGATCGGCAGATCGACGGCCTCGGCCACCGCCTGGAAGTGCTCGAACAGCCCCTGCTGCGACGGCCGGTTGTAATACGGACTGACGATCAGCAGCCCGTTCGCCCCACAATCCGCCAGCGCCTTGGCCAGCTCGATCGTCTTGGCCGTGCTGTTTGTTCCGGC
>JAAYXS010000031.1 GCA_012515775.1 Phycisphaerae bacterium | reverse complement strand
GAACGCTGGGGCGCCGGGGCGTCCAATGAGGCCGGTTCCGACAAGCAGACCTATTACAAGCTGGCGCTGGCCCACGCGGCGCTCGATTCGCCGCGGCAGATGGCCGAGGACCTGTTTGCCGGCGGCAGCATGCACGGCGACATCGCACTCTGCGAGGCCCAGCATTCGGCCCAGGCCTTCTACCACCTCGTCGCCCGCGGCGTGCCGTTCCCGCATGACCGGTACGGGGCGTATGTCGGTTATCGCACGGACCACGACCAGCGCGGCCGGGCGACATCCGCCGGACCTTTGACCTCGCACCTGATGTGCGAATGCCTGGGCCGGGCGGTGCGCGAGGCGGGCATGAAGGTCCTCGACCAGCACCACGTTGTGGCGCTGCTGACGTACGAGGCCGGCTCCGAGAAGCACGTGTGCGGAGCCGTCGCCCTGGATATGAACAATCTGGAAAGTCCACACCACCGGCTGGTTGTGTTCAACGCGGTGAACGTGGTTCTCGCCACTGGCGGTCCCGGCGGCATGTATCGCACATCGGTATACCCGCACAGCCAGGTTGGCTCGACCGGTATGGCATTGGCGATCGGCGCCGCGGCGAACAACTTGACCGAATCGCAATTCGGCCTGGCATCGACGAAGTTCCGTTGGAACTTGTCCGGCACTTATCAACAGGTAATTCCGCGCTACGTCTCGACCGACGCCAACGGCGGCGATGCGCGCGAGTTCCTCAACGAGGCCTTCCCCGACCTGCGCTCGCTGGCCGGCGCGATCTTCCGCAAAGGCTACGAGTGGCCGTTCGACTGCGCTAAGGTGCGCGGGCACGGCTCATCGCTGATCGACCTGCTCGTTTACCAGGAAACTGTCCGCCGCGGCCGGCGGGCATTCCTCGATTTCACGCAGAATCCGACCGATCCGGCCGGGCGCGAGCCGTTCACGCTGGACTGTCTGGATGAAGAGGCGCGCACGTATCTGCAACGGTCAGGCGCCACCGCGGCGACACCCATCGAACGCCTGCGGCAGATGAACGAGCCGGCCTATCAACTGTACCGTTCTCACGACATTGACCTGGTCCGGGAGCCGCTCGAAATCGCGGTCTGCGCCCAGCACAACAATGGCGGACTGGCCGGCAATATCTGGTGGGAATCCAACATCCGCCACCTGTTCCCCATCGGCGAAGTGAACGGCACGCACGGCGTCCGCCGTCCAGGTGGAGCGGCTCTGAACGCGGGCCAGGTCGGCGGACTACGGGCTGCGGTCTTCATCGCCCGCCGGTACGGCGCAGCGCCGCCCGCTGCCAACGACTTCGTGAGGCGCGTCGAGGCGCAACTCGCTGACACTCTGGAATTCGCTCGTAGCGTGACTGCGCGACCAAGCGGGGGACTGAAACCGGAGCAGGTTATCGCTGAAATCCAGGAGCGCATGTCGAGCTGCGCGGCGATCGTGCGGGAAGTCGGCGCGGTCCGGGCCGCGGCCGAGGCGGCATGGCGCCTGTGTAAGCGCGTACGGCGCGAGTCGTCCAGTTCCTCGGTACCGCTTGCCTTCCGCGCTCGGGACATGTGCCTCACTCACGCCCTTTACCTGGAAGCGCTGCGTGAATATCTCGAGCGTGGCGGCCAGTCGCGCGGTTCGTATCTGGTTCTGGACGCCCGAGGCGCCCCGCTCGATGCCAAACTGGACGAGAAATGGCGTTTCGGCCTGGCGCATCCGGCGGATTTCGTGAGTCAGAACATTCTGGAAATCGAACTGGCCGCTGATCAGCAGGCGGATGTCGCCGCTGAGCAGCATGTCCAGAAGCGCTGGGTCCCAATCCGGCCGATCCCAAAGCCGGACGGCTGGTTCGAGAACGTATGGAATGAGTATCGCCACGACCAAATCGTGCAGTGAGTCCGGCCGCGGAGTTGCGCGCGGGTGCCATGCCCAAGCTGTAAGCGCGGGCATGCCCCCGGTAACCGCGCCGGATGTGGGGATGCTGGTGAAGGCATGCCCGCGCCGCTGCGCGGCTTGGGCATGGCACCCGTGCTTGGGCATGGCACCCGGCGCCGGCGGCCCGCTTGAAAAATTGATCCTTTCGGAGCGGAACGTAAAATGAGCAATCGTCCCGTGGCTTTCCTGACCGGCGCCAGTCGCGGAATCGGGCGCGGCATCGCCCTGGCGCTGGCGGCCAGCGGCTTTGACGTGGTCGGCAACGCCCGGACCTACGACCCAAAGGACCGACACACGGGACTGGCCGAAGTGCAGGACCGCGTGCGCGAACTCGGGGTCGATTTTGAACCGGTTGCCGGAGACATCGCCAACCTCGAGGCGCACCCGAAACTCCTCCAGACCGCCCTGCAGCGCTTCGGCCGCGTTGACGTGCTGGTCAACAACGCCGGCATCGCACCGCCAAAAAGGCTCGACGTACTCGAAACCACCCCAGAGAGCTTCGACCGCCTGCTGGCCGTAAACGCGCGCGGCCCCTTCTTTCTGACGCAATGCTTCGCCCGCCACATGCTCAGCCAGCCGCGCGGCCCGCTTACCCCGGCGATCATTTTCGTCTCGTCGATTTCCGCCGAGGTATCTTCTCCCTCGCGCGCGGAATACTGCATTTCCAAAGCAGCCCTGAGTCAGGCCGCCACCGTTTTCGCCGATCGCCTGGCCGAAGCCGGCATCAACGTTTACGAGGTCCGGCCGGGAATAATCGCCACCGACATGACGGCGCCGGTGAAAGCGCAGTACGATGCGCGCATTGCCGCCGGGCTGGTCCCGCTGCGACGGTGGGGCCAGCCGGAAGACGTCGGCCGGGCCGTGGCGGCGCTGGCCCGCGGCGACCTCGGCTACGCCACCGGCCAAGTGATTGAGCTGAGCGGCGGCATGAACATTCGGCACTTGTAAGCCGGAGAGAGAGGAGAGGCGGGGTGAGCGTCTCGGAGTCACTTTGGGAGAAGCTTAGGCACTACCGGCTCACGGCGCTGCTCGCGCCGCAAAGCCCCGAAGCGTGCGTGGCCGCGTATGAGCTGTTCGAGCCGTTGGGGATAGTGCTGGAAATCGCGCTGCGAACCAGCGCCGCTTTAGACGGCATCGCTGCGGTCCGTGGGCGCCACCCGGACGCGCTCCTGCTAGCCGGCACCGTGCTGACGGCCAGCCAGGCCGAGCAGGCCATCGCGGCCGGGGCGGCGGGAATCGTTTCGCCCGATTATCTGCCGCCGGTGGTGCAGGTGTGCGTGGCGCGCGACGTGATGTGCGTTCCCGGGGGCTTGGGCGACGTCGGCAAACAGCTTGCGCAGAAGGCGGAAAGCTACGACTGCACGTTGGCGGAGCTGCGAAAGCATCATCCGTATCAGTGGGTGCACAAACTCTTTCCGGTTACAGCGGGCGGCGCGCTCTTGGTAGACGTGGCCGCCGCCTGGCAAGCAGTCTATCCCGAGTTGACGGTGGTGTACACCGGGGGGGTGACGTTCGAACGCCTGGCTGAAATTGTGCGGCGCGACCCGCGCGCCATCATTTGCGGCTCGGCCCTGACACGCCACATTGAGGACGCCCAGGCCACTGCGGCCGAGGCACAGCGCTGGCTTGACGTTATCCACGGCCGCGCGTCGGGCACGCCCCAACGTGCGCCGCGTGCGATCACCGCATCCCGGTCGGCCGCCCATGCGGGGCCGGCCGCAGGCGCGGTGGTCACGTTTGGCGAGATCATGCTGCGGCTGACCCCGCCGGCCGGGCGCCGCTTCAGCCAGTCCGGCAGTCTGGACGCCTCATTCGGCGGAGCGGAGGCGAACGTCGCGGTGGCACTGGCGCAGTGGGGCGTTCCGTCGCGCTTCGTAACCGCCGTGCCGGATCAAGCGCTCGGCCAGGCGGCAATTGAAGCGCTGCGGGCCCACGGCGTCGACACTGCGCACGTGCTGCGCCACGGCACACGCCTGGGTCTGTATTACCTTGAACAAGGCGCGGCCCAGCGCCCGTCGCGGGTCATCTACGATCGAATGAATTCGGCCATTGCGGAGCTGGCGCCCGGTCAGATCGACTGGAATGCGGCTCTACAAAACGCCGGCTGGCTGCATTGCACCGGGATCACGCCCGCACTGAGCGCTTCTGCAGCGGAGCTGACGCGTCAGGCTCTGGAAAGCGCAAAAAACGCGGACTTGACGGTAAGCTTCGACCTGAACTACCGTGCCAAACTCTGGCCGCCGCAGCGGGCGCGCGAAATCCTCACGCCGCTGATGCAGCACGTGGACGTCCTGATCTGTAACGAGGAGGACGCCGCACAAGTTTTTGGCATTCACGCCGGCAACTCAGACGTCGCGGCCGGAAAGCTCGACGCGGAAGCTTACCGAAACGTCGCCGAGCAATTGCTTTCTCGCTTTGGCTTTAGGGCGGTGGCGATCACGCTGCGCGAGAACCTCTCGGCCTCTGACAACCGTTGGTCAGCTTGCCTGCACGACGGCAAGGAATTTAACATCAGCCGCTGCTACCCGATTCACGTTGTGGACCGGGTGGGCGCCGGCGACGCGTTCGCCGCCGGCCTGATATACGCCTGGCGCGCCGGGCGCGAGCCGCGACAGACGCTCGAGTTCGCCGTCGCGGCGTCATGCCTGAAGCACACCATCGCCGGAGATTTCAACCTCGTGAGCGTGGCGGAAGTTGAGGCCTTGGCGGCCGGCGCGGCGGCCGGGCGAATCCAGAGATGAAAGTCTAGAGGTCGGAGCCGGGCGAGGCGGCGTGGAAACAGAACCGAGACAGTTTGTACGCCAGACACTGGAGTTCCGTAAACCGCCGCGCCTGCCACGCCAGCTCTGGCTGCTGCCGTGGGCCAACCTGCACTTCCCGCGCGAGGCGACTGCGCTCGTAAACCGCTTTCCGGACGATATCCTGCACTGTCCGGCCTTCCTGCGGCGACCCTGCCGCACGCAGGGGGTGCGCTACCTGCCTGGCACATACGTCGACGAGTGGGGCTGCACCTTCACGAGTCTGCAGGCGGGCATTATCGGCCAGGTCAAGACGCCGCTTATCACGGATTGGAGCGAGGTCGAGTACGTGCGTCCACCCGTCGAGGCGCTGGACCTGGACGTGGAGCGCATCAACGGTTTCTGCCGCCAGACGGGCCGTTTCGTGCTCGGCGGCTGCTGCCCGCGGCCGTTTGAGCGGCTGCAATTCCTATGCGGCGCGGAGCGTGTCTACGTCGGGCTGGCGAGGCGCGTACCGGAGCTGCTTGGGCTGTTGAGGACGCTGCACGATTTCTACACGCGGGAGCTGGAGGCCTGGGCGCGCACTGACGTGGACGGGCTGATGATCATGGACGATTGGGGCGGCCAGCACGGCATGCTGGTCTCGCCCGCCGTGTGGCGCACGCTATTCAAACGGTTGTACGCCGACTACATCGACATTGCCCACCGGCACGGCAAATCGCTCTGGATGCACTCGGATGGGCATATTCTGGATATTCTGCCAGACCTGGTGGAGCTCGGCCTGGACGCCATCAATTGCCAGGTGGCCTGCATGGGGGTGGCCGCGCTGGGCGAGCGTTTCCGCGGCCGGATTACTTTCTGGGGCGAGTTGGACCGCCAGCACCTGCTGCCGCACGGGACGCGCGCGGAAGTAATCGCCGCGGTGCGTAAGATGAAAGCCGCCCTGTACCAAAACGGCGGGCTGATCGCACAGTGCGAATTCGGCCCAGGCGCCCAGCCCGACAATGTCGCGGCGGTTTTCGAGGCCTTCAGCGACGCGTAAAGGAGAGAGTGTTGCACATATATGGCCTGCACGTCCTCGACCTGGCAATCGTGGTCCTATACGTGGCCGCCATCGTCTGGATCGG
>JAAYXS010000263.1 GCA_012515775.1 Phycisphaerae bacterium | reverse complement strand
TGGTCGTCAGCACCGAGCGATCGGAGCTGCCGGAAGCGCTTGCATCGTAAAGCAACTCGACCCGCACGTTGGCGATAGCGCCGGTGCTGCTCCATCGGATCGCCAGAGTGCTGCCGCCCGGGTAAGTCGGTTTTGCCGCTCCGTCAGCCGGCTGGGTGACCGTGATCGACCGCGCCTGCTCACCGTCGCCGGGATCGCGCTCGCCATTCCCTGGACAACCGGCCAGCATCGCGCCCAGCATCAGGCAGACTGACCCCGCACGTGGCAGTTTAGCCAATTGCATCGCGCCTCCTGTGACCTCGAGCCGGCCCAAGCCGGCATTACGTCCGGCTCGCCGAAATCTCGCCGAATAACATTAGCCCCCAGGCGCGCGTTGTCTCGGACAGGCAAGGTGTCCGTTCGAATTTCGACCCTAGGACGCGGCCATGCCAGCGCATCTCGTTGTGGGACAGTGACTTAGCTTTCGGCGCGGAAGACGGCGCTAGGCGCGGAGACTATGTACGCCCAATCCGAGTAACGCCCTCGCCTTTGCTGCGTCGAAATCCCGGCACTCAAATCGGTGCTGTGGAACTTTGGTAATCCGGAAAATGGCCCCTGAGCTGCGCTTACTGAACACGCCCCGGCGCAATCACCGTCCGAGGTGCGCCGATGCCCACAATGACTACCCGCCCGACGTACGCTGCGGCGGAGGGCGCCGAGAACCCGGCCTTGGCCGCCACCATTGTCACGGTCGCGTCCGCGCGGAAGCACGGCTCGCTCGCCTGCCCGGTGTCGCCGTCCAGCCCCGACGGAATATCGACGGCAATACGCCGGGCGCGCGGCGCCGCGTTGGCAATCTCAACCAGTTCGGCCATCACGCCGCGCGGCGCCCCGCGCGAGCCGGTCCCCAGCAGTGCATCCACGATAATCGCGGCATGCTGTGCTTCCGCGCGCACCTTGTCCAAGCCGGCCGCCTCAAAGGCGTGCAGGCGCGGGATGTCCATGCGCTCGACGATCCGCATATTCGTGGCCGCGTCGCCCTTCAGCTTCTCGGGCGGCACCGACAGCGCCACCGTTACCCGGACGCCCGCATTGCTCAGGTGGCGGGCCACGACCAGCCCGTCCCCGCCATTATTGCCAGCCCCGCACAATATGAGCACCTGATCAGCGGCCGGATTGACCAGACATTCATACACAAACTCGGCGATGCCGCGGCCGGCGTTCTCCATCAGCACAACGCCCGGCACGCCGATCTGCTCAATGGCCAATGCGTCCAACTGGCGGATCTGTTCGCAACTAAGCGGCTCTCCAGGCACGTACGGGATGCTCATGGCGATGCTCCGACGAATTCTCGTGCTCACCTCATAAGCCAGCGCTTGAACGCGTGCGTCGTCGTATCCCGCCCCAGCTTGCCAATCGCCCACGTCAGCGGCACGTCCTTCGGACACACCTTGACGCAGTTCTCCGCATTGCCGCAACCGGTGATGCCGCCCGGGCCCATCATCGCCTCGTTGCGGTAGCTCGCGGTCATTGCGCCGGTCGGGTGCATGTTAAACAGCACCACCTGCCCAATGACCTGCGGGCCGATGAAGTCGCTGTGCGGGTTGATCTGCGGGCACGCCTCCAGGCAGCACCCGCAAGTCATGCAGCGCGACAACTCGTAGCGCCGCTCGTTTACTTCCGGCGGCACGATCGGCCCGGGGCCAAGCGGGGCATAGCTGTCAACCGGAATCCAGGCCCGGACTTTCTTCAGCGCGTCGAACATGCGCGAACGGTCGGTGAACAGATCGCGGATCACCGGGAACTTCGACATCGGTTTCAAGTCGATCACCGGACCGGCCCGCAGAAGTTCATCGACCAGCGCGCTGCACGCCTGCCGCACGAAGCCGTTAATCACCATGCTGCACGCGCCGCATACCTCCTCGAGGCAGTTACTGTCCCACACAACCGGCGTGGTGTGCTGGCCGTCAGCGGTCACCGGATGCGCCGCGATTTCCTGCAGGACGGAGATCACGTTCATATCCGGCTTATATGGCAGCTCGAACGTCTGCGTGTAAGGCTTGGTCGCGGGCCCGTCCTGGCGCTGCACGCGGACTTTGAACTTTTCTAGCATACTTGAGCTTCCGGGTAACTAGTCATTAGTTATTAGTTATTAGTCTTGAGAAAAAGGCGACATTGGACAGTACTAAGAACTAAC
>JAAYXS010000262.1 GCA_012515775.1 Phycisphaerae bacterium | reverse complement strand
TGCGGCAGGCGGGCGAGGCGCTGGAGCGCGGGGAGACGCTGGTTGCGTTGCGATTCTGGCAGGAGGCGCGCGACCGTCATGGGCGGACAGCGGAGAGCGATGAGTTTGCCGTGCGCTTGAGCGGGGCGTTACGGCGTGCGTGTGATGAGTGGATCGCGGGCGGGCGATTGGAACCGCTGCTTGCGGCGGCCGGCGGGTTGGCGGCGCTGCGCGCCGTCGAGCCGGGTAGCGACGAGCTCGAGCGGTTGGCCGGGTTGTGCGGACGGGCGGCAGGGCAGCTCGGGAGTCGAAATTACCAGGGTTTGCGCGAGACGTTGTTGCGGCTGCGCGCGGCGCGGCAGGGCGTCGGTTGGATCGAGGAAACGCTGGCAGCGTTGACGAAAATCGCGGAGGGCCAGGAGGCGTTGTTGTCATCGCCGTTGGGATTGCTGGCGTCGATGCGGGTTGAAAAATCCGAGCCTGAAGCGCCGGCGATGGCCAGAGCCGCGGGCAGAACCGATCCCACAGCGCCATTAGACCGGCTGGACACCGGCCCCACAGACACAGGCGCACTGTTGATGCTGGTGGACGGGGCCGGGAGCTTCCTGGTTTTGCAGCATGACTGCGTGCGCATCGGGCGAGCGGGGCGGGATGCGAGCGTGGACGTGCCGATTCCGGCCGACGTGCAGTCGCACCATGCGGACATCACGCGCGATGGCGAGGACTATTTCCTGACGGCATACGGGCCGGTGCAGGTGAATCAGCGCGACGTGCGGCGGACGCTGCTACGGCATGGCGACCGCATCGTGCTCGGTCCCAAGGCGAAGATGGTCTTTCACAAGCCCAGTGCCAAGAGCGATTCGGCGGTGTTGCGGCTATCGCATCGCTGCCGCCTGGCGCAGGACGTGAGTGGAATCGTGTTGTTCCACCAGACGTGCCTGATCGGCCCGCAATCGAGCTGCCACGTGCGGACCGCCGAGGGGCAGACGCAAGTGGTGCTGTTCGATCGCGGCGGCCGGTTGTATGGGCGCGAGGCGGCCTCGGGGGGCGGCAAGCTGGGCGACCCGCGCGAGCTGGCGGCAGGCGCGACTTACGATTTTGGTGAAGTGCGCATAGCACTGAAGCGCTACGATGGCGGCCGGAGCTACGGTCGCCGCGGCGATTTCGCGTAGGACCTGGAGCGGAGCCCGGAGGAACCGAGGTGCCATATACGTTTCGACATGGCGATCGCCCGCTGGAGGGCGTGACGGTGCAACGAGCCGTGGGCCGCGGCGGCTTCGGCGAGGTGTACTACGCCCTGGCCGATTCCGGCAAGCAGGTGGCGCTGAAGTACCTCCGCGAAAACCCCGAGATTGAGCTGCGCGGCATCGCGCAGGTAATGAACCTCAAGAGCCCGCACCTGATCACAATCTATGACGTGCGGCGCAACTCGGCCGGTGAGCCGTTCGTGCTGATGGAATATGTGAGCGGGCCGTCGCTGCGCGAGTTGTTGACGGACGCGCCGCACGGGCTGGGGCCGCAAAAGGCGGCGTATTTCATCGACGGAGTCGCGAAGGGGCTGGCGTATCTCCACGATCGCGGCATCGTGCATCGCGACTTGAAGCCGGCCAACATCTTTTATGACGACGGATACGTAAAGATTGGGGACTACGGCCTGAGCAAGCATATCTCCGCAAGCCAGCACAGCGGGCAGACGGTGAGTGTGGGCACGGTCCACTACATGGCGCCGGAGATCGGGTCGGGCAGCTACACCAAGGCCATCGATATCTACGCCATGGGCGTGATCCTGTTTGAGATGCTCACCGGCCGACTGCCATTCAGCGGTTCGAGCATGGGCGAGATTCTCATGCGGCATCTCAGTGACCGGCCGGATCTGGCGGGAATTCCCGAGCCGTTCGCAGCGGTCATCGCAAAAGCGTTGGCGAAAGACCCGCGCGACCGCTACCAGGACGCGAGTGAAATGGCCGGCGCGCTGCGGCAGTTCGCGGACGTGACCGCGAGTATTGCCTCGTTCGATCACAGCGTGCTGAACAGTGTGCCGCGACGGGCGGATGCGAACGACGCGGACCAGACAATGACGACGCCGTACCGGGTTCCGCCGCCTCCGCCGCCACCGCTGGACGCCTGGGGGTCACCGGGGCGTGCGGATGTACTGTCGGACAAGCTGCAAAAGAAGAAGGACAAGGTCTCAGAGAAGTTCCGGCGCAAGGCGGAGAAGCTGGCGCGCAAGGCGGGCAAGTCCGCCGAGCGAATAGAGTTTGAAACGCAGGAAGCCGAGCCGGCCGTGGACGCGGCGCCCCGGAAGGTCAATCGACTAGGGCAGTTGTTCGTGATTTTGACGCTGATGGCGGGCGTGGCGGTGGGTCTAAGCGCCATCCGAGGCGGGCCGCGTTGGGAGGAAATCGCGGTCGGCCTGTTCTGTTGCATTGCGGCCGCAGTCGCCGGTCCGTTGGTAGTCTATTACCGCGTGCTGCGGCGCTCGCCGGTGCGGGGCGGCGTATGGGATCGCCTGGCATATGTAGCATTGACGGGGGTGATGCTGATCCCGGCGTTTGCAATGGCGAGCGACTACCTGCACGTTGCGGCCCATCACCGTGGGCAAGTTTCGCCCGACGCCCATTTCATGCGTTTGCTCGTGGCGCCTTTGGCGATGCTGCTTTTCTGCGATTGGACGCGCCGGCTGCGCACCGGGCAGTTGGGTGAGGTCCGGGCCAAGGATGCGGCTTGGCCGGCCGTGGTGGGGCTAATCGCCGCAAGCATCGCCGGCGCGGATAGTTTCCACCTGGCGGCGGCGGTCATTTGCGCGACGGCGTCGCTGCTGACCCAGGCGGGCGCGGCACTCTGGCCCGTTCGCCAAGGTGTTGGTGGCGGCCCGCAAGCGCAAGTACAGCCTCCAACTGAAGAATTGGAACAGAAACCGTGGGCGCCACTGGCGGGCGGAACGATGCAGCCAACGTGGGCTCGCACTGCGCCGGCCGCAGCAACGGACATTACGCCGCCGGCCGTCCTCGAAGCGGATAACGTCTTGATCCCGGAGACAGGCGTCTCACTAGCCGGCTCGCAAGAACGGCGCACCGTGGGCATGGCGTACTTGTTGTGGGCCCTCTGTTTGGTCGGAGTGGCGGGCATACACCGCTTTTATTGCGGGCGGTACGTCACAGGCGCGATCTGGGTATTTACTTTGGGATTAGTGGGGATCGGCTCGCTCGTGGACCTCTTCCTGATTCCCGAGATGGTGCGGGCGAGCAATCGCGCGCCGGCCGGCAGTGGTCGGCGCCCGTCAGTTCCCCGCGCGCGTCCGATCACGACTGAAGTTGGACGCCCGGTTAGAACTGAGTACGTGGCAGCCAGTCGCAACGACTGGCCCACCGTGCTGCTCTTGCTGGGCGGCGTCGGGCTGGCGCTGGGGCTGGGACGGCCCATGCAAACCATGGAGGAAATACCGAGCCTGGCCGCTTTCTGGAATGCGCTCAACGAGCCCGGGCACGTCGCGCTGATGATCATTTGTCTGGGCGGTCTGCTGTTGGCGATTGGCCGCCGTCCCGCGGGTGCCGCTCACGCCTGCCGTGCTGTTCTGGCGTGCCTCTTCAGCGTGGCCGGTGCGGCCGCGGGTATGGTTTTGCTTCCCCAGATGAATTTCGGGCCGGATGCGCTGCCGCCGCTGGCACTGATCGCCAGCCCGTTGTTGGTGGGGCTATGCCTGCTGCTGTGGCCGCCGCAGCGCGAGCGGACGATTGTGATCTGAGACCGGTCTGAAGTTGCTTCGGGACGTCTTGGCCAGGCGTAGCTCCGGCGGTTATCCTGCCCGGCATGTCGGGCGCGCAAGCGGAAAAGTATTTGGTCGAGGCGGTGCGGCGCGGGGACCAGCAGGCCTGGCGCGAAGTCATCGCGCGTTATCAGGGCCGCCTGCTGAGCTTTGCCCGGCGGATGCTGGCGCAGCGCGGCGATGCGGAAGACCTGGTGCAGGAGACGTTCCTGGGGCTGCTGCGGAGCCTGCCGAATTACGATCCGGCCCGCTCGCTCGAGACGTATCTATTTGCCATTCTGCGGCACAAGCTGCACGACCAATTTCGCAAAGCCGAACACGGCCGGCGGCAGAGTCTGGAACAGCTAGAGGTTGATGAAGCCCCCGAGTTGTGGCTGGACCGTGACACGCCCAGCCGGCGGGTCGGCACGCAAGAGGACCTGAGCGCGCAGCGGCAGGCGCTGATTGAGTGTCTGCGGCAATGGGTGGAGCGCTGCTGCGGGCAAGGACGTTTTCAGGATTTGATGGTGGTCGAGATGCTGATGGTGCTCGGCTTGCGAAACAAGGAGGTGGCCGAGGATTTGGAGCTGACCGAGACGGCCGTGGCGGGGATCAAGTTCCGCGTACTGGAGCAGTGGCGGGCGGTGACGCAGGCGGCCGCGGTTGGGCGTGACTGGCAGGAGTCGGATTTGGCTGGGGATAGCACGTTAGCGGCGATCTGGCGCGAGGAAGGGATTTCGTGCCCGAAGCGGTCGACGCTGGGGCGGTTCTTGTTGGGCGCGCTGGATGAGGACTGGATGACGTTTATCGACTTCCACGCCAACCAGGCTCAGTGTCCGCGCTGCCTGGCTAACCTGGACGACCTGCGCGAGGAAGAACAGCGCGACGCCGCGGAGCGCGAGAAGCTGTGCGAGCGCTGCTTTGCATCGAGCATTGGCTTCCTTTCAAAATTGCCCGACGATCAATAGCGCGCTCTAGACTGGGGCGTCCATCACTTTATCGCATTCACCTTATCACTCGTGGCCCGTGCACGGCTGCCGCTGGTCTGCTCCAGGTACCACTTCACCGTCATCGGCACGCCCTCTTCATAGGTCACCGTCGGGCGCCATTTCAAAACGCGGCGGGCTTTGGCGGTGGTGAAGAACGAGCGGCGGCCCATGAGCCAGACGGCGTAACGCGTGATGAACGGCGGCTTCTTGCTGCGCAGCAGGTGCCCCAGGCATTCGAGTACAAAACCGGCCGTGTACGCCACGCGATACGGTACGTGCCGTTGGACGGGCGGAGCGCCGCAGGCCCGCGCCAACAGGTCGAAATACTGCTGCTGGGTTATGTCGCCGTCGTTGCTGCAGTTGAAGACTTCGCCGCCGGCCTCGGGGGTGTCGGCCGCCGCGATTGCCGCTTCGGCGACGTTGCCGGCATAGACGACATTCAGGCGATTGTCGCCGCGGCCCAGAATCTTGGCCTTGCCGCTGGACACAATGTGGTGCAGCCGGGCGATGGTAGTGCGGTCGCGCGGGCCGTAAATCCAGGCCGGGCGAATGACGGCCACCTGGATGCGCCCGCTGCGGTGAGCTTCCAGTGCGAGGCGTTCGGCCTCGACTTTTGACTTGCTATAGTAAGCCCATTTGTACAGGCCGAAGGCGATCGGCCAGCTTTCGTCGATGACCGCGTCTTTGGTGTAGTAGCCATAGACGCTGATTGAGCTGATGTGTACGAAGCGGCGCACTTTGGCGTCAGCCGCGGCCGTAATTACGTTGCGCGTGCCGTCTATGGTGACGCGCTGGAAGTCCTCCCAGGGACCCCAGTCACCGACTTTGGCGGCTGAATGGTAGACGACGTCAACGCCCTGGCAGGCCTTGCGCAGTGAGTCGAGGTCTGTTATATCGCCCTCGACGAATTCAACATCCTGCGTCTCGAGCCAGGAGAGATCGGCGCCTGGGCGCACCAGGACGCGCACAGGGCGATTTCTGCGCCGCAGTTGCTCAACAATGTGGCTGCCCAATAGGCCAGTTGCGCCGGTGACGAGATTCATGCGTACCTTTCGTTCAGCAAGTCTGCTCCCTGGAGTGATAAAGAGGGTGATAAGGTGATAAAGTGATAGGTGATAAAGGCGCGCGTAGGCCGGCCAGCCACCGCATCGCCACACTTTATCACCTTATCACTCTATCACTTTATCACCATTCGTGCGCCACCCCTTATCACCCTATCACCTTATCACTTTATCACCATTGTTGGCCAGGGGTCTAATCCGGGCGGCGCAGCATCGCCAGCACGTGGTCGGCTACCTGGCCTGGCCCCACCCCGCAGTAGTTCAGTATTTCGGCTTCGCCGCGGGCGGAGCGCGGGAAGCGCTGACAGCATAGCGTGCTCACGGTTACGCGGCAGTCGCGGGCGGCCGCTTCGGCCACGGCCGCGCCGAGTCCTCCGCCGTAGTTGTCTTCGAACACGAGCGTTCGGCCGCCGCCCTTACGCAAGACCTCTATCAGCCTCTCGCCGTCCAGCGGCAGGCAGTACGCGTCGACCAGCGTCGCGTGGATGTTCTGTTTGGCGAGCATTTCGAGCACCTGCCGGCCGACGTGCACCATATAGCCGGCCGTCACCAGCGACACATCCGGGCCGGCGGCGAGCACCTGGAATCCGCCCGGTTCGAAGCGTGTATCCGGCGCGTAGATCAGCGGCACACTCGGGCGGTGCGTGCGCATGTAGCACATACCGTGATGTTCGAGCATCAGGCGCGTGCAGTGGTATGCCGCGACCGCATCGGCGGGCTGATAGCACCAGCACAGCGGGCTGGTGCGATCGTCGCCGCGCACGGCGGTGTACGAACGGAAATAGGCGACGTCCGACAGGGCCATCTGACTGGGGCCGTCGGAAGCGGGCGTGATGCCGGCGTGCGAGCCGACCAGCTTGATGTTGGCGCGCGAGATGCTGGCGAGTTCGACCTGGTCGTACGTGCGGGCCAGGAACTTCGCAAACGAGTTTGCAAAGGGTATGAATCCCGCGGCGGACAGGCCGGCGGCGACGGAAACCATGTTCTGTTCGGCGATTTTCGCCTCGAAGAAGCGCTCCGGGTGGGCTTTGGCAAAGATGTTGGAGAAGGTCGAGTTGCTGACGTCGCCGTCGAGGACGACCACCTGCGGCAGCAGGTCGCCCGCGACCTTCAGCGTCGCCCCGTACGCCTGGCGCGTGGCAAGTTTGCCCTTTTCCAGGTCTTTTCCGAGGCCGCCCGAGTTCATGGTTTCCTCAAATGAGGGCCAGTTCACGCTGCGCGGGTCAGGCCGCGGCGTCATGTTGGCAGGCGGCGGCAGCGGGGCCGGCGGCGGGCCGACTTCGACGCGCTCATCGCCCGCGGCCATTTGGTCGAGGCTGGCGTACGCGGCATCGAGCTGATCCGGCTTGAGCGGCTTGCCGTGCCAGTTGCCGTGCTGCAAATCGCTGACGCCCCAACCCTTGACGGTGCACGCGACGATTGCGAACGGGCGGCGGGCGCGCTCGGCTTTCTTGAAAGCGGCAGCGATGGCCTGTGGGTCGTGGCCGTCGATCATGACCGCTTGCCAGCCGTAAGCCCGCAATTTCGCGAGCAAGCGCTGCGGCGATTGTTGTTGCGAGACGAAGTCCGCCTGGCCCTGGCCGTTGGCGTTGAAGACTGCGCAGACGTTGCGCAGCTTGTGGTCCATGATGAAGTCCAGCGCTTCGGCAATTTGGCCCTCGCGCGATTCGCCGTCGCCGATGAGGGCGTAGATGCGGCGTTTGCTGCGGTCCAGCCGAGCGGCCAGCGCCAGACCGGCGGCCACGCTGAGGCCCTGCCCCAGGCTGCCGGTGGCGGCGTCGAAGAACGGGAAGCCTTCGGCGGGATTGGGATGGCCATCGAGAACGCCGGTGTGCATTCGCAAGGTATCGACATCGGCCGGCCGTAGCGGCTGCGCTTCGTCGGGCGATTTACCGACAGCGCCGCCGAGGTCCGCGTAGGCCGCGTAGATGATCGGGACGGCATGGCCCTCGGACAGCACCAGCCGATCGGCGGTCGGGTGCCAGGGGTTGGCCGGGTCGTAGCGCATGTGGCGGTACATCAGCCAGGTCACCAGGTGGGCCAGCGACAGGCCGCTGGAGGGGTGGCCGGCGCCGGCCATGGCAGTCATGCGGACGACAAGCTTGCCGAGTTCGGCGGCTTTGCGCTGAAGTCCGGCTGTTTGCTGCGAAACGGGCGTTGTGACGGTTGAGTTCTGCATGGTTGACTCGCTCTGCGGGGTAAAGACCAGTTACTCTATCGGGGGGCGCGGAGGGCGGCAACCGGTAGCTCGACCGGACGCCTGATGCCAGTGCAAGGTGAAAAGGCACAAAGTGGCAGGGCGCGCGGCCGGTTGGTCGTATAATCGGCGCATGGAACCTTCGACCGACCTGTTCGCCGAGCAGCGGGCAGCGGCTTTCGCGCGCGTGCAGCCGCTCGCCGTGCGCATGCGCCCGAGCAGGCTCGATGAATTCGTGGGGCAGGAGCACTTTTTGGGGCCGGGAAAGCTGCTGCGGCGCATGCTTGAGGCCGGCCGACTCACCAGTGCCATCTTCTACGGTCCGCCCGGCTGCGGCAAAACCACGCTTGCCCGCGTGATCGCCGCCTATACGCAGGCCGCGTACGAAACGCTGCACGCGGCGGAAGCGGGCGTGAAGGACGTGCGGCGTGTCATTGATGAGGCCCGCCAACGCCTGACAAACGAAGACCGGCGCACCGTGCTGTTCCTCGACGAGATCCACCGCTTCAACCGCGCTCAGCAGGACGTGCTCCTGAGAGATGTTGAAGAGGGCGTGTTGATCCTCATCGGCTCAACCACCGAAAACCCCTTCTTCTCGGTCAACAGCCCGCTCATCTCGCGGAGCCAGGTTTTCAAATTCGAGCCGCTGACCGCCGAACAACTCAAAGTCTTGCTGCGCCGGGCCCTCGCGGACGAGCAGCGCGGGCTGGGCAAGCTGAAAGCCGTTTGTGATGAAGACGCGCTCGACCTGATTGCCGAGCGGGCTGACGGCGACGCCCGCCGCGCTCTTAGCGCGCTTGAAGTCGCGGTGCTTTCGCAGCTGCGCTCCGAGGACGCCGCCCGCCGTGCGGCCCCCGCGCCCCTGCAGGTCACCCGCGCGGTAGCCGCGGAGTCCATGCAGCAGAAGTCCATCGACTACGATCCGACCGGCGACACACATTACGACGTCGCCTCAGCCCTGATAAAGAGCATGCGCGGCAGCGACCCGGACGCCGCGCTGTACTGGCTGGCCCGCATGCTCGAAAGCGGCGAAGACCCGCGCTTCATCGCCCGGCGCATCGCGATCTGCGCTTCCGAAGACGTCGGCAATGCCGATCCGCAGGCTCTCGTGCTCGCGGCGGCGGCCGTCCAGGTGGCCGAACTGGTGGGGCTGCCCGAGTGTGAGTACGCCCTGGCGCAAGCGGCGGTCTACATTGCATGCGCTCCGAAATCGAACGCCGTCACGCTGGCCATACACGCCGCCCGCCAGGACGTGCGTGAAAAGCCGATTCTTCCCGTACCGAATCACCTGCGCGACCGCAGCTATCCCGGCGCGGCGCGTCTGGGGCACGGCGAAGGTTATCAGTACCCCCACGATTTTCCCGGCGGGTTTGTGCAACAGGACTACCTCGGCGCGGCCCGCAGCTATTACAATCCCACCGACCGAGGAGATGAAGCGCGGCTGGCGGAGTGGCTGCGCCAGCGGCGCCGGTCGTCCGAGGCCGCTGGTCCAGATCCGCGGCCGCAAGGCTCGTAGAGCGTGAAGAAGCAATTACGCCAGCAGATTCGCGATCGCTTGGCCGCGGTTCGCCCGGCCGATCTGCAAGCCCGCAGCGCCGCGGCGTGCCGGCTACTGTGCGAAACCGACGAATATCGCCACTCCGACGTGATCATGATTTTCCTCTCCATGCCGCTTGAGGTGGATACGTCGTTCATCGCCATTCAGGCCTGGCGCGACGGCAAGCGCATCCTCGCGCCGCGCGTCTCGTGGGAGCAGCGCCGCATGCTGCCGGTTGAGATTCAGTCGCTCACCACTGACGTCGAGCCGGGGCCGATGGGCATCCGCGAGCCGACCGAAGGTATGCCCGTTCCCGTGCTCGACATCGACCTGGTCGTTGTGCCCGGCCTGGCCTTTGACGAGCGCGGCAATCGCCTCGGCCGCGGGCGCGGCTTTTACGATCGTTTTCTACAACATAAGGACATGCGGGCCGTGTCGTGCGCGTTGGCGCTGGAGGATCAGGTCGTGCCCGAAGTGCCGGTCGGCGAATACGACAAGCCTGTCGACATGATCGTGACCGACGTTCGGGTGCGCCGCTTCGGCCGGTAGCGCCGGTTTCGCGCGCCCGGATTCCCTTGATGTACAATATTCGCCATGAGCATCACCATCGGCAGCCGCCGCTATCTGACCAACTTTGAGCCGCACCGCCTGGTGCACCTGTTCACGGACACGATTGTGATCGGCTCCGGCGTAGCCGGGCTCTTGGCGGCGCTCGAGGCGGCCGAGGGCGGCGAAGTACTGGTGGTGACCAAGGCAGCGGCGAGCGAATCCGCCACGGCCCACGCCCAGGGCGGCATCGCCGCGGCGATGAGCTCGGCTGACAGTGCGGCCGAGCACGCCCGGGATACGCTGGCCGTAGGTTGCGGATTGAGCGATGAAACCATTGTCCGCCAAGTGGTGGCGGAGGCGTCACAGTGCATCCAACGGCTCCGTGAGTGGGGCGCGTGCTTCGATAGCAGCGGGGGCGAATTGGATTTTGGGCGCGAGGGCGGGCATTCGGCCAACCGCATCATCCACGCGCAGGGCGATGCCACCGGACAGGAAGTGGTACGTGTGCTCCTCGAGCGCGTCCGGCGGCACCCGCGCATTCGAATCTTCGAGCACTGCTTTTCAATCGACTTGCTGACGCACGAGGGGCAGGTCCGCGGCACGATCGCTTTTCACGCCAAGTACGGCCACCAGATGTACTGGGCCACCACGACCATCCTGGCGACGGGCGGCGTCGGGCGGCTCTTCCGTGAAACGACGAATCCGCCGGTCGCAACCGGTGACGGCTTGGCGATGGCCTTCCGCGCCGGGGCCGTTCTGCGTGACATGGAAATGGTGCAATTCCATCCGACCACGCTATACCTGGCCGGCGCCTCGCGCGCTCTCATCAGCGAAGCAGTCCGCGGCGAAGGTGCGTACCTGTTGGACCGTGCCGGACAGCGGTTCATGCTGCGCTACGATGAGCGGGCCGAGCTGGCCCCGCGCGACGTGGTCAGCCGCGCCATCGCAGCCGAAATGAAGCGTGAGGAAGCGGCCTGGATGCACCTGGACGTGCGGCACTTTCCGCCCGGGCATTTCGCGACCCGTTTTCCGACCATCGCCCGCCTGCTGGCCGATTTTGACATTAACTCGGAGCGCGATCTGATCCCCGTCCGCCCCAGCGCCCACTACCTGGTCGGCGGGGTTCTGATCGACGCCAATGCGCAAACCAACTTGCCCGGCCTGCTAGCCTGTGGCGAAGTCGCCAACAGCGGCGTGCATGGGGCAAACCGGCTGGCCAGCAACTCGCTGCTCGAAGGGCTGGTCTTCGGACGCCGTGCGGGCCGCCTGGCCGCGCAGCGGGCGCAGCGCAACGGTCGCATCGAGCACCCGCCGGCCGTAAGCCACCTGCTGCCGCAATCTCCCCGTACGCAGCTCGACATCGCCGACGTGCTGAACAGTCTGCGCAGCGTGATGTCGCGCAATGTCGGGGTGGAGCGTTCGGCCGACCGCCTGCGGGAAACCATTGAGATCATCGAGTTCTGGGCCCGCTACATCATGGACAAGCTATTCGATGAGCCGACGGCCTGGGAAACGCAGAACATGCTCACGATCGCGTTGGGTATTGCCAGCGCGGCCTCGGCCCGCACCGAATCCCGCGGCGTCCACTTCCGCACCGATTTTCCGAACACCGATCCGGCGTGGCGGCGGCACGTGGACCTGACCCGCTACGAAGACGGCATCCAGATCGGCACGAGCCCCGTCGTGTCGAGTTAACCCGCGCGGCTGGCGGACGCGGGCCCGGATCCAGTCGGCCAAGGCCACACGGCGATTACCGCGGTATTATGGGCCGGTAGAATCCAACGATGGCCCGTAGAATCCGACAGTGGGCTTCAACCGGCAGGCCATGACAGAATTCGCAAGAGAACAACTTCGACCGGATACGGCCGGGCAAGAGCGGCCGGTCGGCAAACCTTTGCCGGTAGTGGGCGGAGCCCAGAGCGCCCCAAAACGCCGCCACACGCCGCGGTCCGGCAAGCCACCCGTGGTCGGACTTATCTCGCTCGGCTGCGCCAAAAACCTGGTTGATTCAGAAAAAATGCTGGGACAGATCGCCGAGTCCGGCGCCATCATCAGCGCCGATGAGCTGGCGGCGGATACGGTGCTCGTCAATACCTGCGGCTTTCTCGGCGCGGCGCGCGAGGAGGCCATGGCGGTAATCGCCGAATTGGCTGAACGCAAGCGGCGCGGCCAACTCAAACGCATCGTGGTCGCCGGCTGCCTGGTGCAGCGGGATGGAGAGAAGATTCGCGAGCAAATTCCGGAGGTGGACGCGCTGGTCGGGGTGCACAACCGCGACGACATCCCCGAAGCTGTTTGGGGTCGAGCCCCGGCCCGTGCCGGCCGAACCCGCCCCAACCTTTTCCTCGGCGACTATCACCCGCAGCCCTGGTCTGATACCGGCCGCTTGCGCCTCACGCCGCAGCATTACGCCTACGTACGCATCAGCGAAGGCTGCGATCAGAAATGCACGTTCTGCACCATCCCGGCGATTCGCGGCCCCATGCGCTGCAAGCAACCTAACGAGCTGCTCGCCGAGTGCCACGAGCTCATATCGGACGGCGCCCGCGAGCTGATTCTCATCGGCCAGGACACCACGAGCTACGGCCGCGACATCGGTTACGAGCCCGGGTTGGCGGGACTGCTGCGGTTCCTCGACGCACGGTGTGATGGCGCCCGCTGGATAAGGCTGATGTACGTGTACCCGACCGTGCTATCAGATGAAGTCCTGGACGCGATAGCCGAGTGCAACCGGGTCCTCAAGTACATTGATATCCCGCTTCAGCACATTAACGACCGCATGCTCAAAGCGATGGGCCGGCGGATCAACCGCGCCAAAACCGAAGCCCTGCTGCAGCGAATTCGTCGCCACATTCCTGATGTCACGATCCGGACGACCTTCATCGTCGGATTTCCAGGCGAAACGGAGGCGGAATTTGACGAATTGCTGGAGTTCGTGCGCGGTTTCGGCTTCGACGCCGCCGGCGCGTTCAAGTTCTCTTTCGAGGCCGAAACGCCGGCCGCGCGCATGAAAGAACAGCTTTCCGAGGCGGTCAAGGAGGAGCGTTATGCGCGATTCATGTTGGCGCAGCAGGAAGTGGCTCTGGCCGCAGCGCGGGCCAAAGTCGGCCAGCCGCTCTATCTCGCGGTAGACGGTTTGGACGAAGCCGGGCGCGGTTACGCCGCGCGGCACGCCGGCCAGGCACCGGAAGTTGACTCAGTCACGCTCTTGCAAAAGGGCGACTTTGCGCCTGGTCAACTGCTGTCTGCCGAGTGCATCGGAACTGACGGATACGACCTGGTCGCACGCCCCATCCGCCCCAACCGCCGAGCGCGATAACACGCCCGTGTATGCCAAGCTTGAAGGCGCAGCTTCAAGCAGTGCCGGGAGCCGTGCACACCCACGATGCCGTGAGGCCGTGATAAGGTGATAACGTGATAGGGTGATAAGGGACGATCCGCGAACCCCCTTTATCACTCTATCACCTTATCACTTTATCACCGGGGTGCGTCGCCGGGGGCCATGCCCAAGCTGGGTGCCATGCCCAAGCTGTAAGCGCGGGCATGCCCTCGTTAAGGCTCCGCCTACCTCGCCTTCGCGGTCCCCGCCTGTTTCGCGTCCGGTTCCGACTCTTCCTTCAGGCGGATCGGACCTCGGGCGCGCTTGCTTACCTCGGGGTCAACCGGCTCACGCGGCATGCTGATGACGCGTGGCTTGGCGACGTCGGCTTCCTCTTCTTCCGGCGGGGTCAGCCAACTGAGGATGGTGTCCTCGAGAGAGGACTCCTGGCGCGGCACCTCGAACTTTTCGCCGCACCGCTTACAGCGCGCAGTGCGGCCCTGCGCTTCGATGGGGAGGCGATACTTCGCCCCGCAGTGTGAACAAGCACATTTGATTGTGTCGGCCACGACACACCTCGTTCCGTGGCGGTCGCGGACTGGGCAATCCTGTAGCCCAAGCCCGGCGGTCGCCAGACGCCTGTGAAACGAATCCTAATTGTCCGGCTGAGGATGATTCGGCGTATGAACGAGATAAGTCCGAAGGCAAGGCTAGTTAATCATGTATGATTCGCCTGCCTCAGCCATTAGTATGCTAACGGACCAATCG
>JAAYXS010000261.1 GCA_012515775.1 Phycisphaerae bacterium | reverse complement strand
TGGTCGACACGCAGAGCGACAAGTACAAAGCCGCCCGAGCCTACCAGATACGCCTCGAGCTTTCTGATTTGGAAGACCCGATCATGCTGGCGCGTCTGGCAGTCGAGGCGCACATGTCGCCTGCGGAATTCAAGAAGCGCTTCAAACGCGCTGCCACGCCCATATGCGAACTGGGGCCCGAAGAAGACGCGGCCCAACCCGAGCCCGCGGCCGCCACGACTTAAGCGGGGTGGCACACGCGGGCGCCAGAGTGATAATGTGATAAGGTGATAGAGTGATAAAGGGATTCCGCGGACCGTTCCTTATCACCTTATCACTTTATCACCTTATCACGCCATCGCGGGTGCACACGACCTCCGCCACTGCTTGAAGCTGCAAACATGGCACGCGCGACGCGGGTTGGGTTGCGGGCTTTGGGCTCGTATGGTTCGCTCACGCCGCCAACCTTTGCAACAACATTGCCCCGTGAGACCCGATGGTAACGTCAGCTTTCGTGTGTAGTCACTGGCGACCTGATCGGGCAGCTTTTGTTCGGCGGCGCGGGTCTGCTACAATGCCGCTACAACGATGTTTGAGATTGGGGCCGGAGCCCAGAATTTCCCGAGTCCGTTTTGCGCTCCAGGCGCCAGAACATGAACGCTGAGCCACGCATTCCAATTGACGCTACCAAGATTGCGGCATTTTGTCGCAAGTGGCGCGTTACGGAGTTTGCACTGTTCGGTTCGGTTCTGCGCGACGACTTTCGCCCCGACAGCGACGTGGACGTCCTTGTAAGCTTTGAGCGCGATGCGCCCTGGAGTCTGTGGGACCTGCTCGCCATGCGGGATGAGCTAGGGGAACTCTTCGGGCGGCGGGTTGATCTGGTCGAACGGGAAGCGCTTCGAAATCCTTTCCGCCGGAAGGAGATTCTTTCCACTCGGCAGTGATTCATGCGGCCTGAAGCGGCCGACGCCGGCTGCAAATAGTGCCGCGCACTGTGACAACGGACTGTGACAATGGGGACGCAGACAGCGGTGGTGATAAAGTGATAAGGTGATAGAGTGATAAAGGGGGGCCGCGCGCCGTCCTTTATCACTCTATCACTTTATCACCTTATCACGTCATCGCACACCGCTTGCAGTTGGTGTAATTGATCCAGTCGAATGCTGGCGGGGGCTATTTGGCTTCCAACCAGTTGGCGCCGCTGGCGATGTCCACTTTTAGCGGGACCGTTAGCGGCAGAGCGTGAGTCATTATGTCGCGAATGATGGCCGACATGCGCTCCACCCCTTGCGCTGGTGTTTCGAAAACCAGTTCGTCGTGCACTTGGAGCAGCATGTGCAGCGGTAGACGCTCGCTCTTGATGCGCTGGTGAAGCCGGATCATCGCCGTCTTGATCAGGTCGGCGGCTGAGCCCTGGATGACCGTGTTTACTGCCAGGCGCTCGGCCTGGGCGCGAGCGGTGTTGTTGCGCGAGTTGATGTTTGGTATGGGGCGGCGGCGGCCCTGGATGGTTCGCACGTATTCGTTGCGGCGGGCTTCGGCGACGCACTGGCGAATGAACGCTTGAATGCGCGGATAGCGGCGGAAGTAGGCGTCGATGAATTCCTTGGCTTCGGTGCGGCTCATGCCGGTCGTCTGCGCCAGGCCGAACGGCCCCTGGCCGTAAATGATGCCGAAGTTTACGGCCTTGGCCCGGGCGCGCATTTCTCTTGTGACCTCGGCCAACGGCACGCCGTTGACCTGGGCGGCGACGAAGGCGTGAATGTCGCGGTCTTCCGTGAAAGCCTCGATCAGCCCCTCGTCCTGGCAAAAGTGGGCCAGGACGCGCAGCTCGATTTGTGAATAGTCGGCCACGATCAGCCGCCCTTGCGCACTGCGCGGGATGAACGCGCGGCGGATTTCGCGGCCCAGCTCAGTGCGAATGGGAATGTTCTGAAGATTCGGATCGCTGCTGGACAGGCGGCCGGTGATGGCGGCCGTCTGACTGAAACAGGTATGCACGCGTCCGGTGCGGCGCGAGCGGGCCAGCGGCAGCGCATCCACGTACGTGCCGCGGAGCTTTTGCAGCTCGCGGTATTCCAGCAACGGTTTAAGCATGGCGTGGCCGGTCTCGCGCTGTAGGACTGCGAGCGTGTCGGCGTCGGTCGAGCGGGCGGTCTTGGTGACGCGCACCACGCGCAGCTTCAGCTCATCAAACAGGATTTCGGCCAACTGCCGGGGCGAATCGAGATTGAAGCGCCGTCCGGCGTGTCGGCAGACTTCGTCGCAGAGCGACTCGGCACGCTCGGCCATTTGCCGGCTCATGGCGGCCAGGAAATCCACGTCAATATTGATGCCCTCCAGCTCCATGTCGGTCAGGACGGATACCAGCGGCATCTCGGTTTCGTAGAACAGGTCGGCCACGCCGGCGGCCTGGATTTTTGGTTCCAGCAGCATGCGCAGCCGCCAGGTGTAGTCGGCGTCCTCGGCCGCGTATTCGGTGATGCGCGAGAGCGGCACCTGGTCCATTGAGAGCTGGTCGCGGCCTTTGCCGATCAGATCGGTGATCGG
>JAAYXS010000260.1 GCA_012515775.1 Phycisphaerae bacterium | reverse complement strand
GGTCGCCACGGTTATAGAGGCACTGCCGCTGAGCATCGGCAAGGCCCGCATTGACGACAACCTCACGGTCCCCCTGGGCGCAGGTCTCGTGATGTGGGCCCTCTGCGGCTGGTGCTGATCGCCCTCCACTGTAGCTATCTATCTCAAGTGTCTCCACGTTATGGGACGATAATTTCCGCTCGCTAAGCGGCCAATTGCTTCAAAGATCACCGTTGTCAGAAATTAGCGCAGGCCGCGGTCCGGGCCCTTGACGGCTCGAAATTACTTCCGTCATGACTGCCCATATCGTACAATCGAGCTGCTGTTCCGGGGGTTCGAAAGGCCGTTATTGGTTCATCCGTTCGGAGGAAGGCAAAGATGTTGCGAACAATCTCTTGGGGTTCTGCACTGATGTGCAGTTGCGTGTTGTCCTTCAGCGCGGTGGGGGCGGAGCGCGGTGGGAATTACCTGATCGTCTCCGCACCCGACTATGTAAACACGCCCGCGCTGAATGCGTTCATTAACCACCGCGAGTCGCGCGGCTTTAACGTCATGGTTTATTCCCCGCCGAGCGGCACGACCAAAGAAACCATAAAGGCCTATATTCAGAGTCTATGGGGGACGGCTGATCAGCCGGCCTATCTGCTGATCGTAGGCGACACCGACGGCACCTCGACTTCAACCAACAGCACCATCCCGCACTGGACAGGTACCGGCAGCAAATCCGCTCCAACCGACCTGCCGTACGCCTGCATGGACTCCGACCCGGTGAGCTGGTATCCGGATATGTTCCTTGGACGCTTCTCCGTCCGTAACGCCAGCATGCTTCAGGCCGTAGTCGATAAGACGATCACCGTCGAAAGCGGCGGCTTCAGCGATCCTGGATACGTGCGCCGGGCAGCCCTGCTGGCCAACGACGACTCCACTACGCAGTCCATAGAATTGCACGACTGGATCATCAGCACCTATCTCGAGCCGGCCGGGTTCACGCCGCACCGCATTTACGCCGCCTACGGCGGCAGCACGGCCGACGTCAGCGCCGCCGTAAATGCCGGCGTGTTGTTCACCGTCTATTTCGGGCACAGCGGGTCCAGCGGCTGGTGGTCGCCGGCCTTCTATCAATCCGAGGTTCAGGCCCTGACGAACAACGGCCTCTATGGTCTGACCATGGGTTGGTCCTGCAGCTCCGCCTATTACCCCACCTCGGAGTGCTACGGCGAGACCTGGTTGCGCGTCGCGAACCGTGGTTCGGCCGCCTACCTATCCTCTGCAACATCCGTGTGGTGGGGCTCGGCCTCCTCCTGGGAATCGTCGCGGCGCATGGAACGCTACTTCTTCCAGTCCTTCTTCGCCGACAACATCTGGGAAGTCGGTCCGGCCTGGCACGCGGCCCTGGGACGTATTTACAACGACCCCCAATTCGGCCCGGCACATGATCACACGCACAATATCTTCGAGATGATGGTCCTGTTGGGCGACCCCGCCCTGCGGCTGCCGTTCCGCGCGCTGGATATGGCTCTGAGGGAGGGCGTACCCGAGTTCATCCACCCCGATGAGCCAAGCATGTTTACAGTGACCATCGCCTCGGCCGCCGAGCAATACATAGCCGACACGGCCCTGCTGCACTACTCATTCAACGGTGAAGACTTCCAGACGGCGCCGCTGGTTCATCTGGGCGGAAGCGAGTTCCTGGCCAGCCTGCCCGCGCCCGGTTGTGGCAGCAAGCCGCGCTTTTTCTTCAGCGCGCAGGGCGATCAGGGTTCGACCGTGTACCTGCCGGAACAGGCGCCGCAGTCGTGCTTCACCGCGGAGGTTGCCGTAATCACAACTTTGCTTGACGATGACTTCGAGGCCGATGCCGGCTGGACCGTGTGGAGCGACCCCGCCATGGTGAGCGGAATGTGGCAGCGGGGCATCCCGGCGAGTCCGGTGTCGGAAGGTGCGCCCAGGGCCGATTTTGACGGCTCGGGCAAGTGTTTCCTTACGGACAATCGCAGCGGCAACTACGACGTGGATCTGGGACCGACCATCCTGACGTCGCCGGTCATCAACCTGGCCGGCCTGCCCGACCCGTATGTGCGTTATAGCCGCTGGATGTACTGCGATGACGTGTTGCCGTCGGACCGGGACTTCCTCGTGGTGGAATGCTCGTCTGACGGCGGTGCAAACTGGACCACGGTCGAGCGTGCCTGGGACGACGGGGCATGGGTCGAGCGCCAGTTCCGTGTGCGCGACTTTGTGACTCCGACCGCCCAGTTCCAGCTACGGTTCTCCATCGAGGACAACCCGAACAATTCCGTGACCGAAGCCGCCGTAGACGCGGTCTGGGTGTACGACCGCGCCTGCGGGAACGTGCCCCCGGTTTTGGGTGATCTAAATTGCGACGGCGCTGTCAATGTTTTCGACATCGATCCGTTCGTGCTGGCGCTGACGGACCCCGCGGGGTACGCACTGGCGTTCCCGGCCTGCGACGTAATGAACGGTGACACCAACCAGGATGGCGACGTCAACGTCTTCGATATCGATCCGTTTGTGGCGCTCCTGACCTCGGCCCTTTGATGGCCTGAGACCGCGCACTGCGAAATCGGCGGCATAATTCAGCACGGAACCGTTGCGGCCCGGCCTTTTGCCGGGCCGCCCCTTAAATCGCGAAGCGTTGCAGCAGCTTGGCGACCAGCTCGACCGGCAAACCGACCACGTTAGGAAAGCTGCCCTCAATGCGCTCGATCAGCCGGTCGCCGCAGTCCTGTATGCCATACGCCCCGGCCTTGCCGCGCCACTCTCCGCTTTGCAGGTAGCTTTCGATCTCGGCCGCGTCGTCCCGCATCCAGACCGCCGTTACGTCAGCTCCAAACAGCCGGCGCGGCCACGCGTTCATGCGCACCAGTGAAACGCCCGTAATCACGTCGCAGCGCCGGCCGGCTTGCAGGAGGAGCATGCGCCGTGCGACATCCAGGTCGCGCGGTTTGCCGAGCAGGTGCTGCCCGCAAGTTACGATCGTGTCCGCTCCGAGGACGAGCCGGCCGGGGTTGGCTTCGGCCACCGCCCGGGCTTTAAAGTAGGCTAGGGCTTCCGCCCAGCCGCGCGGACTCACCGTCTCGGGCTTTGCGGCCGGCTCAGCCAGCGGGCAGGCGCGAATTTCGAACGCAGGCACGATCGTTCGCAAAAGTTCACGCCGCCGTGGACTGGCGGACGCCAGGATGAGAGCTGGCTTGGGCATTAATCGACCTTGCCTGCGTTGACCTCGCTCGGCAGGCGCCATTAGATAAACCAGGATGCCGAAGGTCAAAGCCACCCGCAGGTTTCGCTCAGGCTCTCGCGCGCCAGGCAGGCGGCGCGCTGCCACCGCTCACCGCTTCGGGGCGCATACCTCGATCGCCGGCGGCATGCATCACGCCCTCGAAATCGGGCTGCGATTGGGCTGCGATACCGTCCAGGTATTCGTCAAAAACCAGCGCCAATGGCGGGCGGCACCGCTACGAGCCGATGACTTGCGCTGCTGGAACGCCCTTCTGAATACGCCCGGCTTTGGCCCGGTCATCGCCCACGCGACGTACCTGATCAACCTGGCATCGGCCGACAAAATCATCCGGACGCGCAGCTTGGCCGCCTTTGAACAAGAACTTCAACGCTGCCAGACACTTCGCATACCGTACCTCGTGGTGCACCCGGGCGCGGCGACGGATGGCGACCGCCGCGCGGCGATCGCGCGAGTAGCAGCCGCGCTCGATGACCTGGCCGGACGGGGGATCGCACCGCAGGTCACGCCATTGCTCGAAAACACCGCCGGGCAGGGGATGGCCCTGGGCTGGCGGCTCGAAGAGCTGGGCGAGATCATCGGGCGTCTGCGCCGGTCGCGGGCCGGCGTCTGCTTGGATACCTGCCACCTCTTTGCCGCCGGCTACGACCTTCGCC
>JAAYXS010000259.1 GCA_012515775.1 Phycisphaerae bacterium | reverse complement strand
GGGGCTGGCGGCTGAAGTGCCCGGAGTCTTGTCATGAAAAAGTACCTGGCGGAATTCATCGGCACGTTTACCCTGGTGTTCTTCGGCTGCGGAACGGCTGTCGTGGCCGGCGAGCGCGTGGGTTTCCTCGGCATCGGGCTGGCATTCGGCCTGGCGCTGATCGCAATGGCGTACGGCATCGGCCCCATTTCGGGTTGCCACATCAACCCCGCCGTCAGCTTGGGCGTGTTTACGGCCGGACGAATGAACCGTCGCGATCTAATCGGCTACATCGTTGCGCAGGTGATAGGGGCGTTCGTGGCGGCAATCGTCCTGGCGGCAGTCGCGTCAGGCCGGGCCGGATACAGCATCGGCGAAAATGGCCTGGGGCAGAATGGCTGGGGCCCCGGGATGTTCAACGAATACAACTTCGGCGCGGCGCTTATTTTTGAGCTGGTGGCCTCGTTCCTATTTGTCGTGGTTGTGCTCGGTTCGACGGGGGCGGGTGCGCCGGCGACGCTGGCAGGGCTGGCGATCGGTCTAGCGCTGGCGGCCATTCACATTTTCGGAATTCCGATCACCGGCACGTCGGTCAACCCGGCCCGCAGCCTGGGGCCGGCATTGGTCGTCGGCGGGAAGGCCCTGGCTCAGGTATGGCTGTTCCTGGTGATTCCGAGCCTCAGCGGCATCGTCGCCGGCTGGCTGTTCCGAACCGGCATTCTGGAAAGCCGGGCGCCTGCTCCCAGCGCGACCATGGGAACGGCGCGCAAGGCCACCACAGACGAGTAAGCCGGGCTTAAGAACAGACGCGGCCGATTCGGCCGGTATCACCGATTCGGCCGGTATCAAGGATAGATTGAGGCCAGCCGCACGGCCAAGCCCTGCTGCGGCCGCTCTTGATCGCCTGCCGCGACCAGGTGGGCGACCGCTTGGCCGAGCTGTAGCTGCTGGAAGTCTTCAACGAACCAGTTGTTCTCGTCGGCGATGATCTGAACGGCGAACTGCACGTCGGCACTGTCGGCCGTCACGTTGCAGGTGAGCATGTGCCAGGCCGTTCCGCGCAGAATCCGCTCGCCGACAGTCCTGCCGAGCTGGATCGATGCCGACCCGCCCGCATAGGTTTCGATCCACGGCCATGCGATCACGTCGCCTCCGGACCGGGCGCTTTCGAGCAGGTCCGTGAATTGTTCGTCGGCCAGAACCGCCGCGCCTGACTCCAGGCCCAGGCGCTCGGCGTTCTCACGCGCCTCTTGGCTGTCGAGTTTGAAAAACACCAATTCCAGCTTCACCGTCGGCGCGTCCGCGTTCCATTCCCCCGCTGCCAACCCGTCCTGGGCGCGGCACCAGTCGGGCTCCGAAAACCCCGCCGGACTCCGCGGCGACGAAAGTCGATCAGCCTGAGGTGCTGCACAACCGGAAATCGCGACGGCCCCGATAACGAGCAGAATTCCGCGCACGACTCGACCTCCTTCTTTCCAACAGGTTCAAACGAGGCAGGCTCATTGTACTGCCCGTGGTCGCGCGCGGCGATGGCCGGGTGACGGCCCGGCTGGTGCCGCGGCTTGCCCCCCGCCGCGGCCCCTCCTATACTTTTGGCTTCAAACGCGTTTCGGAGTTTGCATGCCGATATACGAGTACACGTGTTCCGGTTGTGGCCGGCTGTTCGAGCAGCTCGTGCAGTCGCGTGAGCAAGAGGCCGAATTGGCCTGCCCGCACTGCGGTAGCCG
>JAAYXS010000258.1 GCA_012515775.1 Phycisphaerae bacterium | reverse complement strand
CCCGGCGCCGATGGGCCAGAAACAAGCGTTTGTCTCGCGAGACACCACAGAGACAGAAGCGACATGTCCCACGATTGTCTCGCCCCTCTTCATCTTCGGATATTACTTCGGTAGGCGCTTCGGCTGTGTCTAATAAGACACACGCACCACAGGCGCCCTTCGATACCCCCGCATTCCGCGAAGCCTGGGCCGACTGGGAGCAATCCCGGCGCGAGGCCCGGAAGCCGCTGAAACCAACTACGATTCGTCTTCAATTTCGCAAACTGCAGGAGATGGGACATGACCGAGCAGTTGCCGCACTCAGATACAGCACAGCCAATGGCTACACCGGAATTTTCGAAGAAGCAAGCCGCGAGCGACCCGGCAAAACTGGCGGGCTTCCCCAGCGCGGCGAACGCATTACGCCGAAAATCCTCGTTGGTCCCGGTGCAGTGTCTCCGGTGTCGCCGGGACTTCCTCCTGCCGGCCGGGACGAAACACTGCCTGGACTGCGGGGAGATTATTCACCGTTCTGAGCGGCGGCTGTTCAAGTCGGGCATCTCGGTAAGGCACGCCCGGTTGAAGACCTGGGCGGCGCTTCGGCCACCGGAGAGCGGCGTCACTGAGTGGCACCAGGCCGTGCGTGTGGTGCGTGATTTCGTGGCGTCGGGCTCGTCGATCTTGGCCCTGATCGGCGCGCGAGGTACAGGCAAGACCCAGCTCGGGGCCATCGCAGTGCGGCAGACCATCGAGATCGACCGCTCAGCGAAGCTGGTCCAGATCATTGAGCTGTTGGCAAACCTCAAGGCACGGTTTGAGACGGACGGCGACGCGGGTTGGTTGGAAGAATGGTCGAGGCCGCACCTGCTGGTAATTGATGAAATCGCGGAACGCATCGACTCAGACTGGTCGCGGTGCATGTTCACAACGCTGCTGGACAAGCGCTATGGCGCCTGCCGCCCAACGATCCTGATCGGCAACGTGACTGCCGCGGACTTCGACCGGGTTGTTGGCGCATCAGTTGCGAGTCGTTGCAGCGAGGGCGGGGGAGTCGTGGTGTGCGAGTGGAGTAGCTACCGATCATGAGCAAAATCACCCCCAACGAAGAAATTTGGTCCTTCCCGGAGAACGTCGCGGTACTGCGTGACTGGCCGCGGCTGGGCAGCGCGATGAAGATACCCGGTCGCACGGCGGACGAGATACGGGAGTACGCGCGGCTGCTGCTGACCGCGCCCGCGTTCAATCAGGGCGTGCGCGCGGACAAGCGCCGGGCGAGACTGGGGTTACAGGTGAGTCGTCTGCGGGCGGCGGGAGAGGCGCCATGAAGCGCGACTACCTCATATGCGACGACTGCAAGCGGACCTTCGACGGCATCCCTCGTCGCTTCGGCGAGTCATTGCGCCGTGCTGCCTCGCGTAAGGGATGGTTCTATTGGCCGCCTGACCGCGACTATTGCGCATCATGCACAGCGCGCCGTGTGACGGCGGCGACGAAAGCGAGGAAGCCATGAAGCTCTCCCCCACCCAGGCCAAGCGCCGCAAACCAACACCCCTGAATGCCCGCACGCTCCAATGGTTTAAAGCCCGCGGCTGGCCTGCGCAGGTGGTGGAGCACTGGATTCCCCAGACGCACATTCGTCGCGACCTGTTCGGCTTCATCGACATTGTGGCGATGGACCCGAACACCGGCCGGCTCGTGGGTGTGCAGGTAACATCGGGCGAGGGCGGAAACCTACGGGCGCGGCTCCGCAAGGCGCAGGCAATCTCGTTCTTTACGCTTTGGCAGCAAGCGAACGACGTGGAGTTCCACGGCTGGGCGAAGCGCGGGGGCAAGGGCAAGCGAAAGCTCTGGACACTCAGGCGACTGGATGGGAACGGTAATGAACTGGAAAACAGTGACGCTTGAAGAAGTAGAGGCTCGCGCGCGT
>JAAYXS010000257.1 GCA_012515775.1 Phycisphaerae bacterium | reverse complement strand
GGAACAAGCGGCCGAAATCCAGAAACGGGCCGACGAACTGCAGCGCGAGCAGGGCAAAGGCCGCCGCGACAAGGGAGGCAAGAATCGTTAATGGCCAGTGCGAGCACGCGCTTCGACCCTGCCGACCAGGCCCTGCTCCGGCAGGTACGGGCTTTGGCCGAAGAAGCCGCTCAAATCGGTGGGGAGATAGCGCGGGCTGCGTTTTCCGGTAATTACACCGTTCGCCGCAAGGCGGACGGCACGGAAGTAACCAGCGCCGACGACGAAGCCCAAGCCGCCATCGTGGGGTTTCTTCGCGGCCGGCGGGCGGATGACGCGTTCATTACTGAAGAGGATGCAGCACCTGCCGGGCCGGGAACGCCGACGCCGGTCACAAATGACACCCTGTGCTGGGTGATCGACCCGCTCGATGGCACGCGCAATTTTGTTCACGGCGTCCCGCTGTACGCGGTCTCGGTGGCCGCGATGTTCGCCGGCGTTCCGGTAGTCGGGGCCGTATACTTGCCTGAACGAGGAGAGCTCTTTTCCGCCGGCGGTCCAGACGGCTTTCTCATCGACCGCCGCCCGCCACCCCGGCGCCCGCCTCTGCCGCCGCGCTCCGGTGGCCGCCCGCCCAAGCCGCTGGTCGGAATTCCCAGCTCGTTACAGGGCGGCACGAATACCGTGATACAAAGCTGGACGGGGCGCGTCGTCATACGGAATACCGGTGCGACGGCCATGCACCTGGCGATGGTGGGGGCCGGCCAGCTCCAGGCCACCTTGATATCCGACAGCCGGCTATGGGATATCGCGGCCGGTTGGTTGCTCGTGACATCGACCGGAGGCGTCATGACCGCGCTGGATGGGCGCGACCTGTTCCCCCTTGACGTTTCCCGCTACGCCGGCGAGGCAATGCCCTCGCTCGCCTCCGCGAACCCCAAGCTACACGCAGACCTGCTGCCGAAGCCGTAAAACGCTTACGGCTGTGCGGCCCCGCGCTGCTGATTCAAGATCGTCAGTCGCCGCTGGGCTTCGGCGCTGTCCGGCCGCAGGCGCAAGGCGGTGCTTAAGACATGGGCGGCCTCCTCCGGGCGCTGCCTTATCTGCAGCAGATTGGCGAGGTTCAGATATCCTTCGAAGTAGTTGGGGTCCAGTTCGACCGCGCGTCGCAGGTACGTTTCCGCCTCATCAAAGCGTGACAGTTGAGCCAGAACCAGTCCGAGGTTTCCGTTTGCACTTGCGCCTTGCGGCGCAAACCGAACCGCTTGACGCAGAGCCTCGGCTGCTTCGTCCAAGCGGCGCTGTGCGACCAGTGCGTTGCCCAATCCGAACCACGCGTCAGCCGCGCCCGGCGCAGTGCGCAACGCCTGCCGAAATGCGGCCTCAGCTTCCGCCGGCCGCTGCAGCGCTGCCAGCGCCTCTCCCAAGCCCGTTGCGGCTACGGCATGCTCCGGCTCAGACGTGAGCAAATCGCCAAATATCTGGCAGGCCTCGGGCCAGGCGTGTGCGCGGGCCAGCGCCTGGCCGGCCATCAGCCACGCAACACTCCACTGAGGATTGATCCGCCGCCCCATATCGAATTGTGCCATTGCCTCAGCCACGCGGCCGTGGTTCGCGTATACATATCCGAGGTTGTAGTGCGCGGCAGAAGACACCGGTCCCTTGCGAACGGCGTGCGTCCAGAGCGACTCTTCGCTGCGCCATACCAAAGATTGTTGCCAGGTCAGAATCCCCAACAGTATCGCCACTGCCCCACTGGCGGCGAACACCAGGCGCGGTACCCATCTTCGGCTTTGACTGCGGCATAACAGGCCGAAGCAACCGCCGCCCAGGAGTATGGCCAGGCTGATCGCCGGCCAGTACGCGTAGCGATCGGCGACTTCTTGTGTGCCGGCCTGCACCAACCCAAGCAGTGGCGAAATTAGTATGGCGTAGCTGAGCAGCGCGACGGTCACTGCAGGCCAGCGCCGCCAATAACGTATGAGTACCACGGCCGCGGCCAAAACCAGGAGCAGCGGCCCCAAATAACGTAGCGACACGATGTCCAATGGCAGCCGCAACTC
>JAAYXS010000256.1 GCA_012515775.1 Phycisphaerae bacterium | reverse complement strand
GCCAGCTCTCTCGTTCCGCCATAATCAATCGGATAACCACACCGACTCGTGATCGAACGCCGAGCCGCGCGTAGAGCGCCCGCAGGTGCGTCCTGACGGTATTAGCCGATACTTTCAGCCGCTGTGAAATGTCCCTTTGCGAATACTCCGCACATAGCAACTCCGCCACCGCACGTTGCCGCGGTGTAAGCCGCAGCACTTTCGCAATCACGGGCCACTGTACCGGCGTGAACAGCACGGGCAATTCGCAAGCAACCGCCCCTGCCCTTTGAAACCGTCTACGCCGGCGTACCGAGCTACTCAGGGTCATGCAACCTCACTCCTCCCGCCATGGGAGTGCCGGCGGCCATAACGCTGAAGATGTATACCGTTCTCAACGACGGTGGCGTGGCTGCTGCTGCCACCAACCATATCAGCGCCATCCGCCCACAAAAGCGCAGCGATTATTTGAATTTTTTCACGGACTGGAACGAGCCGGCGACTCGGCCGCCGGCTGAGAAGTGGGCGAGAGGCTGCCCAGGCTAGCGCGCATTTGGCCCAGCAGGTCCTCGGTATCGGACGGTGGGAGACGGCCCGGCTGGCCCGATTGCCGCAGGTCGCGGAGACGCGTCAGGAAGTAATCCGCTTGCTCGTGTTCGCCACGGGCCGCCGCGAATTTGCCGCACTCCTCGAGGGTGCGTTCGAGATCCCGCCGAGCCATGAGGTCCTCCGGATCCAGCTCGGACAATTTTTCGTTTATTCGCAGGGCCGCGGCGTACAACCGGGCCGCTTCGTCCGGCTCGGTTCCGCGAATCTGACCGGCGACCCGCACCAAGCTGGACGCCTCGGCACTGAGGAAGCGCCGGTTATGCGGATCGCGGGCCACGATATGGCGGGCCGCCTCCAAACTGGCGTAGGCGGCCGCCCGCGCGGCTTCGCGGCCCGCCTGAATGTCCTCCGCCCGGGTCTGGCGATCCGCCTTGGCGTTCTCCAGCATGCAGATTATCTGGTTAATTTCCCAGATACCGTGGTACGTAATAAGGTTATCCGGTTCGATCTCCAGAAGCTGCTCATTGATCGCCAGCCGCTGGCGGCAGTGCGCCTCGGCCTCGTCCAGCCGGCCTTCACGCAGCGCGAGCGCGGCCAGTCGATCGTGCCCCCAAGCGACGTCGTCCAAATGCCGGCGGACCCCCGGGTTCTGCCTGGTCAGCTCTTGATCCATGGCCAGTGCTTCTTCCCACAGGCGCCGCGCCTGCTCCGGCTGGTTTAGCGCGTTCATCACGTCACCGATTTGCACGAGCGTCAAAGACACCTCGGCGCCGCGCTGCGCCGACCGCGGTTCGGATGCCAGCAGGCGCCGCCGCAGTTCCAGCACGCGCTTCCGCAATGTCAAAGCTTCGTCGTAGCGCTTCTCGCTGAGCAGCAACTCCGCCTGCCGGGCCCAAACGGCTGCGCGCGCGGTTAGAAGCTGCTCATCATGCGGCTTTCGTCGCAGCAACTCGTCAACCTGCGCGTCCAGCCGCTCGAGCAGCGTACGGCGCACCGCAGCCGTTCCCGCGACGCGATCAAGATCCTTGGCGGTCCGTTCGACCAGGAATGTCGCCGCGTCGATCGTCTGGCGCGACAGGGCCTCAAGCGCGCTGGCGGACTGCCGGGCCCGCATGAGCCCATAGCCGGCTCCGAACAATCCCGCAAACAAGCTCAGCAGCGCGATGCCCGCGGCGGCCACCAACATGCGATGCCGCGCCAGGTGTCTACGCAGGAGATACAGAGTACTTGGCGCTTGTGCCAGAATCGGCTCGCCCGCCAGGTAGCGCCGCAAGTCCGCGCCCAGCGCAGCGGCCGACTCGTAGCGCTCATCCGGGTTCTTCGCGAGCGCTTTGAGGATAATGGTGTTCAGGTCGCCGCTGAAACTGCGGTCGCGTGCCGCCAGAGGCAGCGGAGCATGGTCGTGAACGGCGCGCGCGGCGGCGTAAAAGGACGACTCGGGAACTTCAATGGGCAGGGCGCCACTGAGCAGTTGATAACCCACCACGCCCAGCGAGTAGACGTCGCTGCGCGTGTCGATGGCGCGCGGGTCCCCATCGATTTGCTCGGGGCTCATATAGCGGAGCGTCCCCACCACTTGCCCGCATACCGTGACGGCCGTGGCAGACGCCTCGCGGCCGGCTAGTCGAGCGACGCCGAAGTCGATCACCCGTGGTTGCGCAATGCCATCGAGTTGCTCAACCAGGATGTTGGCCGGCTTGATATCGCGGTGAATCACCCCCCGCTGGTGCGCATGCCCGACCGCCTCACAGATACGTGCCAGCAGCTCAATCCGCTGCCGCCGGCTAAGCCGCTGCTCGTTGGCAAAAGTCAGCAACGGCGGGCCGTCCACGTATTCCATGACTATGTAAGGTTGGGCGCCATCGGGCGTCACCACAGTTCCGGCCTCATGAATGGTGGCGATGCCCGGGTGGCGCAGCAGCGCTAAAGTCTCCATCTCCGTCGCGAATCTGCGGCGCGCTTCGCGGCTCATGACATCCGGGCGAATCAGCTTCAACGCCACCGTGCGTGGCGGAGTCTGCTGCCGGGCCCGGTAGACAACGCCCATGCCACCCACGGCGACCAAGTTCAGTATTTCGAACGCCCCGATGCGCT
>JAAYXS010000255.1 GCA_012515775.1 Phycisphaerae bacterium | reverse complement strand
TTTTCCGCGCGTCTGGCTCCGGCGGTGCGCACGGGGCCGGCCTTCCGGGCATGGTCGCTGAGAATACGCCGTAACGGCTTAGGCCGGCGGCATCTCGAAAATCGACTGTGTCTTAATCAGCGTGCGCTCGTGCGGGAAAGCGTGGAACGCGTGAATGTGGAACTCCGCGTCGCGCTCCTCGTGGTCGATGTACGAGAACGGGACCAGGTCGCCGTCGGCCCACTCCTCGTAAGCATGGAACCAGCCGCGCTTGCAGGCGTGCCGCAACAAGTCGTTATGTACAGACTTGTAAAGCGGCTCGTCCATGGTTTCAACCTGTGTGCTGATCATGTGCAGCCAGCCGTCCGGCAGATGCTTTTCCTGGTCGCGTTCGCCCTTGAGGCGGAAGCGCGCCACCAGGCCGCGGGCCGGCAGCACGTCGCTCTCGCAGGCGAGCAGCTCGGTCATGGAGCGCTGACCGGAGGTGACGGTGACGACGTGGTTCAACCCAACGATCCAAACGTCCGCATAATAGCGGCCCTGGGCCACCCGAAAATCGCGATAATGGCGAAACAGCTCCGGGTGCAGGGGTCGATCGTACAAAAACACGTGCAGATCGGCGGCTTGAACCAGCGCCTCGCACGTTCCCGAACGATTCATAGTCTCTTCAGATGCCATCCTTATTTCCGCACAAGCAAGCCAAAAAGTCGATTGTAGCAAGATTCGCTAGTAAAACACAACCTCTTTTCGCGGCGCCCCGTGGCCGTTGAATTCGGCCGGTCTTATCCGAGCCGTTTGCCGCGGGTTCGGTCATTGGCGACCAGCATGCACCCAAGCGACATCCGGCTCGAACCGCCGCACAGCGTCGAAACGTTTCTCAAACTATCTATCTACCAACACCCAAGTCACCCAGATGCAAAAACCTGGGCAACTCGGCTACCTCCGCCTAATGGTCTTTACGACTTCCCGCCCACCTGGGAAGGCCTTTTGACCAAATTATATACAAAAACCTGCCGCGTGTCGCAGGTATTTTGATCTGGAGCGAGCCTAAATTCGGTTCGCCGTCCCAGTTCGGCCCGGTTAAGACGGCGAGTCCAGAGCCGCCACGTGGCGAGACGCACCCAGGCGCCGGCCGCGCGACCGCACAGTCTTGGCCTCCATACCGCTTTTGGTCGTAAAAGCTGAACCCAGCTTTCGCAGTCGCTCGTAGCGTCTGCGGAGGAGGGTTTCGATACGGGGGCGGCGTACTTCGCGCAGGGCCTGGATGATCCAGGCCTCCAGGTTGCGGGCCGCACCGACCGGGTCGCGGTGGGCCGCTCCGAGCGGTTCGGGGATGACCGCGTCGATCAAGCCCAATTCCTTCAGGTGGCCGGGAGTAAGCCGCAAGGCTTCGGCCGCCCGAGGCGCCTGCTCGCCGGTCTTCCATAGGATTGCGGCACAGCCCTCGGGACTGATGACGGAGTAGTACGCGTACTCCATCACGGCCACCTGGTCGGCTACGGCGATGCCCAAAGCGCCGCCGCTGCCGCCCTCGCCAATTACGGCGGCAACCATCGGGACCGGCAGGCGTGATAGCTCCATCAGGTTTACGGCGATCGCGTGCGCGATGCCCCGTTCCTCAGCACCAATGCCCGGATAGGCGCCCGGCGTGTCGATCAAGCAGACGATCGGCACCTTGAACTTCGCCGCCAACTGCATTTTCTTGAGAGCCTTCCGGTATCCCTCCGGGTGGGCACAGCCGAAATTGGCCTCGATCTTCTCGCGTGTGTCGCGGCCTTTCTGATGGCCGATAATCATCACGCGCTGCCGGGCGATTCGGGCAAACCCGCAAACCATGGCCCGGTCATCGCCGTAGACCTTGTCGCCGTGCAGCTCGTAGAAGTCTTCGGTGATCAGGCGCAGGTAATCGCGAAGCAGCGGGCGGCGCGGATGGCGCGAAACCAGCACGTGATCCCAGGCTGTCAGCTTGCCATAGACCTGGCGAAGTGCTTCGTTGAGTTCTGCGCGTTTTTTCTCAATGGCTGAGAAATCACTCCCCCCGTCGGCTGCGGCGGCCTCGAGGCGCAGCAGTTCCTGTTCGATGACGTTTATGGGTCGTTCGAAATCGAGTAGGTAAGGCTGGGGCCCGTTCTTGGTACTCGGCTGCGTGCTCATATCTACCTGATTGCTAACCGCGCCTTTTCGAACGCATCTTCTGCGTCCTGTTGGACGGGAATACTACCTGCTATGGAGCGCCAAATGCAAGCGTATTTTTAGGCGTTGCTAAAGATTTGATGGTTTGCCTCAGGTCCTGAATAGGTCGTAAGCTCCTGGAAATCAAAGAGATAGAACGCGTTTGCATCGTCGGCCCGGGGCTCATGGGCGGATCGCTCGGCTTGGCGCTACAGGCGGCCGGGTTCGAGGGGAAGCTTCTTGCCTTGGCTCGCGATCCAAGCGATCTGGAGGCCGCGATCGAGACCGGCGCGGTGCACTCCGGCGCGACCCGGCCGACGGATCTGCCCAAAGACATTGGGCTGTTCTGCCTGGCGACGCCGCTTTCGGTCATGCCGGGTATGCTGCGGCAGCTTGCCCCGATCCTGGACGAAGCCGCCATCGTTACTGACGTTGGCAGCGTGAAGGTCCCAGTCGTAAACGCCGCCGGCTCCACGCTGAGCCACCCTTGTCGTTTCGTCGGGGCCCATCCGATGACCGGGTTCAACCAGCGCGGCGTGTCTTTCGCCCGCGCGGACCTGTTTCACGGCAAAACCGTGATACTGACGCCCGTTTCGGCGACTGCGCCTGAAGCCGTGCAGTGCGTTCGCTCAATGTGGGAGCTAACCGGGGCGCACGTGACCGAAATGTCGCCCGCGGCGCATGACGAAACCATAGCTCGCGTAAGCCATTTGCCGCACGTGGTTTCGGCCCTGACCCTGCTCCTGGCCGCGCGGCAGGAGGGGCTGCACGTGGCCGCGCCAGGGTTGATCCAGATGACCCATATCGCGTCGCGGGATCCCGATTTGTGGCAGGACATCCTGACCTCCAACCGCGAACAGGTCCGCGTGGCCATCAGCCAGCTCGTCGACGACCTGAAACAGTTGGACACCTGGCTGGAGCGCCACGAGGACGGCAACGTCCATCGTTTACTGGCGCGGGCCGTCCAGATCCGCAACGAATGGCTGGCAGAGAAGTTCCAGCGTCCGGACTGGATAGACTAACTCCGGCGGCTGTGCGACAATCTCCATCCTTATGACTGTCTATTGCATCGAAGTCCGACCGCGACCGGTTGATGGTCGCCCCGCGTCCGATCGAAGCCTGATCTTCAGACTACGTGAGGCCGGGTTGGCCGTGGAGCGCGGCTACGCGGAGCGGCTGTTCTTTTTGGACGGCGAGCTGGGAACGCGAGATATCGAGCGGGTCGTCGAGCTGCTGATAGACCCGGTGACCGAGGAATTCTCGGTTCGTCGCGAGGGCGAGTCGGCCGTGCCGCCGGCTAACGCACGGACGGTCGAGGTTCATCGGCGGCCCGGGGTGATGGATCCGGTTGCCGAGAGCACGCTGGCGGAGCTGCGCGCGGAGGGGGTCGGGGTGCAGGCCGTCCGGACGGCGTGGCGGTACGTTCTCTTCGGTGAGATGACGGAGGGCGAGCTGCGGTCGGCGGCGGGGCGTGTGCTGGCGAACGACTGCATCGAGGAGGTGGTTATCGGAACGGCGGGGGTGAAGCCGGCACCGCGGCCGCCGGTCTTCGAATTCGTCCTGCGGCGCGTGCCGATCCGCGAGTTGGACGACGCGGGTTTGGATGAGCTGTCGCGCAGCGGACATTTGTTCCTCTCGCGCGAGGAGATGAAGGCGATTCAGGCGCACTACCGGCCGCTGGGGCGGGATCCGAGCGACCTGGAGCTGGAAACGCTGGCACAGACGTGGTCGGAGCACTGCGTCCACAAGACGCTCAAGAGCGAGATCGTATATGGCGGCGAACCCATGCCGGCGAACGACGCCGCAACGCGCCGACCCGGCGCTGCCTCCTTCGAACGCCGTTACGAAAACCTGCTGAAGGACACGATCGGGCGCGCTACCGCAGAATTGATGGAAGCCGGGCGCGGTCCGGAGTGCCTGTCCGTCTTCAAAGACAACGCCGGGATCATTGGATTCGACGAGCAGCATGGCGTAGCGTTCAAGGTCGAGACGCACAATCACCCGTCGGCGATCGAACCCTACGGCGGGGCGGCCACCGGAATTGGCGGAGTGATTAGAGATGTAATCGGCTGCGGGCTCGGCGCCCGCCCGATCGCTAATACTGATGTATTCTGTGTTGCCCCTTCCAACTGGCCGGCCGACAAGCTGCCGAAAGGCGTTCTGCATCCGCGCCGGATTTTGCGCGGGATCGTCAAAGGCGTGGCCGACTACGGCAACCGCATGGGCATCCCGACGGTCAATGGGGCGATCAACTTCGATCCGCGTTACCTTGGGAACCCGCTGGTGTACTGCGGCTGCGTGGGGTTGATTCCGCGCGACAAAATCGAGAAAGCCGCGCGACCCGGCGATCACATCGTGCTGATTGGCGGGCGGACGGGACGCGACGGGATTCATGGTGCGACGTTCTCGTCGGCCGAGCTGACGGACACGCACGCGGACGAATTCTCGCACGCGGTGCAAATCGGAAACGCGATCACGGAGAAGCGCTTTCTGGACGCGGTTCTGCGAGCGCGCGATGACGCGCGCGGCTGCTTGTACAGCGCGATTACGGATTGCGGCGCGGGCGGGCTGAGCAGCGCTGTCGGCGAGATGGCCGAGCACGTCGGGGCGACGGTTCACCTGGACAAGGTGCCGCTGAAGTACGCGGGACTGCGCTATGACGAAATCTGGATCAGCGAAGCGCAGGAACGCATGGTTCTGGCGGTGCCGCCGGAGCACCTGGAGCGTTTTCTCGAAATCATGCGCGAGGAGGAGGTGGAGGCGAGCGTCATCGGCGTTTTCGGCTCGGAAGGCTACGGCGGGGCGCCGCGGCTGGTCGTCCACTACGAAGGAAAGATCGTCGGCGACCTGGAAATGGAGTTTCTGCACCGCGGCGTGCCGAAACGCAGCGCGGTTGTGGAATGGCACCCGCCACAGTCGCAATCCGAGCCCTCCCAATCCGGGCCCGCGCCGGAGCGCGGTGAAAACTCGGCTGGCGCCTGCGATGATCTGGGCCGGATGCTGCTGCGCGAGCTGGCGCGGCCGGACGTCGCGGCCAAGGAATGGGTGATTCGGCAATACGATCACGAGGTTCAGGGCGGGTCAGTCATTAAGCCGCTGGTGGGGCCGGGGCAGGGGCCGGGCGATGCGGCGGTTCTGAGGCCGGTGGCGGGTTCGCGGCGGGGAATCGCGCTGGGTTGCGGGTTGGCGTTGGAGCTGAGCGACGTTGATCCATACTGGATGGCCGCGGCCGGCATAGACGAGGCGGTGCGGAACGTGGTGGCGGTGGGAGGCGATCCGCGGCAGACGGCGGTGCTGGACAATTTCTGCTGGGGGCGGGCGGATGATCCGCAGCAGCTTGGCGGCCTGGTGCGGGCGTGCCAGGCGTGCTATGACGTGGCGGTCGCGTACGGTGTGCCGTTCATTTCGGGCAAGGATTCGCTGAACAACGAGTTTGCGCTGGATGCGGCGGACGTGGAGCCTTTGTTGGCGCTGTTGCGCGGGATGTCGGAAGGCGATGATCGCGACGCGGTGCGGCTCAGGGGCATTTTGCCTGAGTTGGAGCATCGCATTCGGCAGACGGGGCGTCTGGCCATTCCGGGCACGCTGCTGATCAGCGCCATCAGCATCGTTTCGGACGTGACGCGCTGTGTCACGAGCGATCTGAAGGCGTCCGGCAACGAGCTGTTCCTGGTCGGTGGAGTTCCGCAGGTCGGATTCGATCCGGCTGAGGCGGCCGGCATTCATGTGGCTGTCGCAGATGCGATTGCGGAGGGGCTGGTCGCGGCGTGCCACGACTGCAGCGACGGTGGATGGCTGACGGCGGTGGCCGAGATGGCGTTCGCGGGCGGGCGTGGGGTAGGGATTCCCGATGAGGCGCTCAGTCCAATGCGAGCCCGAAGCGCCAGTGAGAGCAAGGCGAACATGTTGCCCTTTGCGGGAATGTGCGCCGGGTATGTGATCGAAACGGCGGATGCGGGGAAGCTGGGCGCGCTGATGTCGCGGCACGGAGTGCGGATTCTGGATTTGGGAATGGTCAGGCGCGACGACCTGCTGAGCGTGGGTGGCCACAGCGTCCCAGTCAGCGAATTGCGCGCCGCCTGGGCTGGAAGCCCAACGTGTGCCACTGCCTGAAGCGCAGCTTCAAGCAGTGCTCATGCAACTTGAAGTCATGAGCTCGTCGCGCTTGTCAGTTGCCATCGGCGGCTCCTTGGCCGTCTTGCCCGGCCAATAGCGCGGCGCGAACCGCCGGTTCATCCTTGGCATGCGCCAGGACGGTAATCTGGTCCCAGCCTTGCAGGCGCGTACTACCCTTGGGAACAACTACGTCCTTGCCGCG
>JAAYXS010000254.1 GCA_012515775.1 Phycisphaerae bacterium | reverse complement strand
GGCGCGGCATGGTCCAGAATGTCGAGCGGGCCGTCGCTGAACAGTATGTCGCGCCGCGGATCGACGTTGCTGCAAAGCTGAAACAGCACTTCCTGCTCGTTCTGCACGTCCACGTGCTCGTCCACCAGCACAATGATTTTCGAGAACGCCATCTGCCCGGCGCCCCAGATCGCGTTCATCACGCGCCGCGCCTGGTACGGGTATTCCTTCTTGATGCGTACGAATACGCAGTTATGAAAACACCCGAACATCGGCAGGTTGTAGTCGATCAAATCGGGCACAATCGCCTGCAACACCGGCAAGAATATGCGTTCCGTGGCTTTGCCGAACCAGTAGTCCTCCTGCGGCGGACGCCCGACGATCGTGGAAGGATAAATCGGCTCGCGGCGGTGCGTGAGCGCGGTCACGTGCAACCGCGGAAAGAAATCCGGCAAACTGTAAAAGCCGGTGTGATCGCCAAACGGGCCTTCCAAAACCAGATCCTCGCCCGGATCGATGTAGCCCTCGATCACGATTTCCGCACTGGCCGGCGCCTCAATCTCCGGCTGACTGACGCAGGGCACCAAATCGATGCCACGCCCCTGGAGAAAGCCGGCCAGCAGGCACTCGTCCACACCCGGCGGCAGCGGACACGTGGCGGCGTACGGCAACACGGCCGGCCCGCCCAGCGCGATCGCGACCGGCATGCGCCGCCCACGCTGCTGATAGCGGCGAAAGTGACGCGCCCCGTCGTGGTGCGGATGCCAATGCATCGCCGCCAGCTTGGGCTCGAAAAGCTGGACCCGGTACATGCCGATGTTGCGCTCGCCGGTATCAGGGTTCTTCGTGAAAACCGCCCCCAGCGTGATATACCGGCCCACATCGGCGCTTGGCGCCGGCGACGCCGCACTCGTCGCGCTGCCAGCGTTGACCGACGATACGCCCGCACTCGCCGCCTGGGCAGGCGACCCGCCGCAAAGCTCCGGATGCCCATCCAGCGGCCAGCACTTCATGACCGGTAGGCTGAACAAGTCCGCGTCGCCCGTGTGTACCACCTCCTGGCTAACGCCGCCTTTGACAATGCGCGGCGCCAAGCTGGCCAGTTGAGCCAGTTCCGGAAGCTTCTTCAACTTCTGCACCAGCGTGGTCGGCACTTCCGGCCGCAGCACATGCCTGACACGCTCGGCGATTTCCTCGAAGCTTGCGGCCCCCAGCGCCAGGCACATCCGCTCCCGCGTGCCGAAGGCGTTGATGAGCAGCGGAAAGCGACTGCCGGCGACGTTTTCAAAGAGCAGCGCCGGCCCGCCGGACTTGGTCACGCGGTCCGTAATTTCGCAGATTTCAAGCCGCGGATCGACGGGAGCTGAAATGCGTTTCAGCCAGCCGCGCCGCTCGAGTTCGGCCACAAAGCTTTGCAGATCGTGGGCAGGCAAGTCGAATTCTCCGCGAACAATCTGTAAGTTGGAGCAGTATACGGAAACGTCGTCGCCTCGCGTAGTGCCGGCTTCGGAATCGCGATGCAGCGAGGATAAAATACGGCGCGGGCGACTGGAGGCCCGCGGAAACGTTGCCAGCGGGAGTGGCGCCGTGGCCTGGCGAGATCGAGACTATTCAAAAGATGAGCCGTGGACACAGCATGGCCCCCTACGGTCCAGCATACGGTGGCCGGGCGGGCTGACGGCAACATTGGTACTAGCGCACGTCGCTGCCTTCATTCTGCTATTGGTAGTCAGAACTGAGCCAGACGGCGCCGCGCTGGCGAACAGTCTGGGGCTGTCCGACAAGAGCGCCCGCCTGTGGGCCATCTTCACCCATCCGTTCGCGACGCCCAGTCTACTCTCATTGCTTATCACCGTGTTCATCCTGTGGACCCTGGCGGCACGCGTCGAACGGCTATTCGGCTGGCGCCGCATGCTGGTGTTGTATGCGTGCGGCAACATCCTGGCCGGAACCGCCTTTTACGCCCTGGCGCGTCTGTCGCCGCCGCTGGCGACTGCCGGCCTGGACAGTCCGACCGGCGCATTTGCGGCGTGGGTCGTCATGGCCTACCGCGGCATGGGCGGCCAAATGGTTTCGCTCTTCGGGGGAACGTACCGCCTCTCGCGCGTAATTGCCGTGACGTTGGCCATCATGACGGGATTGATGCTCATGCTGCGTGGCTTCGGCGCCATCGGCTGGCTGGCCGCGATCGCCGCCGGCGCGTGTGCCGAACCGCTCCTGGCGAGCTTGAGCAATAGCATGGCAACCCTGCCGCGCCGCCGCCGCGTGGTGCGGCCGAGCATTCCGCGTGACGATTCCGCGCGCGAACAGCGCGAGCCGGACCCGTATGACGTCGACGACATCCTGGCCAAGATCAGCCGCGGCGGCATGGAGTCGTTGACCGCGGCCGATCGAAAGCGCCTGGAACTGGCGCGGCAAGCTAAGCTGCGCGAGTCGGAATGGGCGTAACGATCGCTGGAGTATCGCGGCGGCGCATGGGTGCGCCGCAAGCGGGCCGCGCCCTATTTCACGCTTCCATCTGACCCGCGCGACAGCTTGTTCGGAATCATCGGCAAGAGCACGTGCGACGGATGCTCCGCATCGTGGTAGATGGTCTGCTCGGCCGCAACGTACTCGGTTTCCATTTCGTTGTGCCCGCCGGTGTTCAGGTTACGGGAGAACATCGGGAATGACGCCGAGGCGACCTCCACGCGCAGCTTCGATCCCGTTTGCACTGTCAGGCCGGTTTGCCAGAGGTCGATGTCATACGCGTATACCTGGCCCGGTTCGAGCAATGCCGGCCTGCTCAGCGACTCGCGGAAACGGGCTCGCAAGCACCCGCCTACAAGCGTGTTTACTTCGCCGTCCGCCTTGATCTCGATCAAGCGCATGAACCAGTCGGTATCCTTCGCGGAAGAGGCGGCATACAGCCGCGCCGAGACCGGACCGACGAAAGTGTACGGCTCGTCGAACGGTTCGGTCGTGTATACCAGAATGTCATTGCGAGCATCGGTAACCTGTTCGTGGCGTTTCTTGGCGCGGGCTTTCAACTCCTCGATTGACTTCTCCTGCTTTTCCTCATCTTCTGATTCCTCGAAGAAGTCCGGATCGGGGGTTGGATCGGCCGGATCATAGATGTAACGGTCAGGCGGGTTTTCGGCCGGCGCTTCGCGCGTCAGCCGTCCGTCGCCTTTGGATGTGTTGGCGCTTCCGCCGCTGGTAAGGTACCACTTCTCGAACTGCGTGCCCTCCAGCGGGTAGCGGCTGCCGTGAACCCATTTGTTGCTGTTCATCACGAACAGACTCACGAGCGGCTCACGGTCAATGCCGTTATCGATGCCCTTCAGCCAATGGTCGAACCAGCGCAAGTACATGCGCGGCAGGTTGGGCGCGGCCTCCGGTCCGAAGTCTGTGTCACCCAGCATGCGCCGCGCTTCGGCCGTATGTCCCCAAGGCCCCAGTATCAGCTTTTGCGTGGATTTGCCGTGCCTGGCGAGAGCGGCGTAATTGAGCTTGCTGCCGATCCCGTCGCCATCGAACCAGCCCGACTGGTGGAAAACGGGAATCGTGACTCCTTCCAACTCTTCACTGAAGCTGGCCCGCGCCCAGTACTCGTTATTGGTATTGTTCTTGATCCACGCGCGCCAGTACTGGTTCTCGCCGCCCAGCACTTTCTTGTCCAGCTCGATCACCGGCAGGTCACGCAGCAGCCGGCCAAGCTTCTTCTCCGACACGGCGCTCATCTTTACGCCCGTCAAATCGCCGGTCGCTTCGCTGGCCACAATGTCCGCCCACCAGATGCCGGCGTACATGTAGAACACGCCGTATTCGTACGGAAAGTTGAAGAACGGATCCGGCGGCGAGACGTTCGGAATGATCGTGGTCAGGTGCGGCGGATTCTGCGACAACGCCTGCCATTGCACCCACCCCAGGTACGAACCGCCGAGCATGCCCACTTTGCCCGTGCTCCACGGAGCGGCCGCCAGCCACTCGATCGTGTCGTAGCCGTCGGCTTTTTCGTTGACGAACGGCTCCCACTCGCCCGGCGAACTGAACCGCCCGCGGCAATCCTGAACGGCCACGGCGTAGCCGCGCCGGGCGTAGAACTTGCCGTCCAGTTCGGACATTTCCTTCTTGTACGGGGTCCGCACGAGGATGACCGGCACCTTGTCGTCCGTCTTGGGCCGGTAAATGTCAGTCGAGAGCTTTACGCCGTCACGCATTGGGACTTCGACGCCGCGCTCTTCGATGACCTCGAACACCGGCTGCGACAGCTTTGGGTCGTCCTCTTCAGCGACG
>JAAYXS010000253.1 GCA_012515775.1 Phycisphaerae bacterium | reverse complement strand
TCGCCCATCTGGTTCGGATCACTCGAGAAACGCTTCCCCTGGAAAACCTGAAAACGCGACGCCCGCACCAGTTTGCCGTCCGGCGCCTCGGTCAGGATGTCCAACGACGCCTTGCGCATGTCGATTACCAACGCATCGCGGATGCCGTCGTGGTTTAGATCGCCGATAGCCGCGTCGCCCAGCCAGCCGTCCTTGACATCAGTCTCATACGAATGTTGCGCCACCAGCGTCGGGGCCGACTCGTCCGGGCGGAACAGCGCCAGCTTCTCCGAATCCGCCAGCACGACCCCCGGACGCCCTTGCCGGCCTATGGCAAGCGTGGTCATGGCGCTCACGTCATAGTCGCCGACCGGCATGGTCTGCACGACCGAATACGTCTTGTCCGAGCCCCTTTTCAGCACCAGCAGGTTCCGGCCCTTGCGGTCATACAGTACCAGCGTCGGGCTGCCCGCTTCCCCCGGCAAAGCCGTCAGGCCGGTGATCTCCGCGCCGCTGCTGTCGGCGTTGTACTGGTCAACCACGTTCCAACGCCCCTCCTCAACGACCAGCGCCCGCGCCAGGTTCTTCTGAGACAGTATCACCTCCGGCTGATTATCCTCGTTTACATCGACGGCACAGAACGCCTCGGGCCGCGCATCGCGCACCAGCCCCGAACGCGCTTCCCGTCCCACCAGCGGTGCGAAACGCCCGCGCGAATCCTGCAGAAACGTTTGCAGCATGGCGAAACGCGTGAACAGCAGAAGATCGTTCAGTCCGTCGTGGTTCACGTCGACGAAGCGCAGCCCGCTGGGGTCATCCTCCAGCTCGCACGCAATCCGCTGCACCTCCTCGCCCGTCCCGGGCTTGGTCAACCGGATAGCGACCGGCGCGCTTTCCTGCTCCTCTTCAGATTCGGCTTCCTCGTTCTCCGCGGCCTGCTGCTCACCCGGCCGTTCGCGCGCCACGTATGCCAGCACGGGCTCGCCGCTGCCGGCCTTCAGCGTTCCCACCGCGGCCACCAGCGGCTCCCCCTTGATCGGCAGCGGCTTGGGGAACGTCAGACGACCGTCCGCAAAATGCGATACGCCAAGCGTGCGCTCCGCCCGGCTGACGCTGAGCAACTCCGCCCGGCCGTCGCCATCGATGTCGGCGATCTGCAAGTCCACCGTTTTCACCAGGCCGGGAAACGCTTTGCCCGCCCCGAACCCCTCTTGCGTACCGGGCAGAAAGACCAATTGCGACCCGCCCGAGTCCGCGGTTACGCAATCCGGTAGGCCGTCGCCGGTCAGGTCACCCACGGCCAGCGGAACGCGTTTGCCCTCCATCTTGATCGGGTATGAATAGAGCCGCTGCGGCCAGTCGGGCGTGCCGGCTGAATCCTCCTGCACCTGCCAGCGGTACTCTTTCAGATGCCCCGTGACGGCCTCGACCGAGAACAAATCCGAGCCCTGCGGGCCGTCGGCGAAAGTCATGCTTCGCAAACGCGGCACTTTGATGCGCCGCAATGCGCTGAAGCCGCCACCCTCGTCCTGAAGATAAACGCACAGCCCATACTGGTCGTCGTCCAGGCCGATGGCCAGATCGTCTCGACCATCGCCGTTAAGGTCGGCGGTCAGCATCAGCAGCGGCTGTCGCAGCCCATGTACCAGGCGCACCGGCTTATCCAAACCCCCGCCGGCCTTCTGGTAGAAAATGTGCAGCACCTCCCCTCCGAGCAGCGCGACGTCGGTTCGCCCATCATGATTGAAGTCGCCGGTCTGCACGAAGCTGTTGCGCGGCTCGCCCTCCGGGGCCCGTACTGCGTCGGGCGCCTCGAACCCGCCCCCCGCCTTGCCCGGCAGGATCACCAGTTCGCGCGGCTCGCCGAAGAAAATCAGATCCGGCCGCCCGTCGCCGGTTACGTCGGCGATCTTCATGCTCGCCACCCGGTACGGCACCGCTACGTGCTCGCGCTGCAGGTCGCCGCGGCTCGCAATCTCGTTGCGTTCAAGCTGCTCCACGTCGGCGGCCGGCGGCTTGTCCGGATCGGGCTGGTAAAACAGCTCAAAACGGCTCTTGTGCGGGTTCCACAGAGCAACGTCCGTGCGGCCGTCCTGGTTCAGATCAGCCAATTCGAGCAGCGCGATTTCCGGATCAAGCTTGTAAATCTGCATTGGGCCGAACCCGAAGTAGCTCGGCAATTCTTCGAGCTGCTCTTTCGTCAGCTCTTGCTGATTCCCGGGCGCCGCGAGAAAGAGAAAGGCTATTGTGACTGCCGAAATGAGCATCGATTCTCCCGTTCTGTTCCAAAGCCAGCCGGCAGGCGAATGCCGGGCGACGAAATCTACCTGATCAGGCCGAGAAGGCGTTCATACGTAGCTGCCGCGTCATAGCGCGGATTTACGTCCGGTCGGGCCGAACCGGCGCGGCCGGCGCCGTGGACGGAGCCGTAGACGGAACCGGCGTACTCGGTTGCGAAGCCGGAGCGCCCAAATATCCGCGTACGGGTGACGACCATGTCGGCTCACTGGCCGCCTCACCGGGCTGTGTCGCCGGGCCGGTCGTCGGAGTTCGCTTCTGGGTTTTGTCGATCAATCTCGCGCCCGGCGGCAGATCGAGCACGAAACGTTGCGGATCCAGCTCTACATCGAATTGAAAATCGGTGTGGTCGATCGTCTCGAGCTTGACGCCCGCCGCATCGTATTCCTCTTGTCTCCGCAGTGCCCCGGAGTCCTGGAGGAAGTACAGCACCGTCCGTAGCGTTTTGGTCTTCGGGTTGGGTTCACTCCTGACAGCCTCGATTACCCAGACCTTCTGGTCGTCGATCGTCTGTTCGGGCAGCGCTTTGAGTTCGGCCGACCGGCCCAGAAATTCAATTAACATCTGCGGCACGACCGAAATGGCGGGGTTGAACGGCACCTTGGCGTAGAATCTCTGGTCGCCGCTGCCGCGAATTAGATACTCGTGCTCGTTTTCGCCATCCATAATGATGGTGACGTCGAGCGGCATAAAAACGGATTCCTGGGGATCAGCCGCGGTCCGCCTCATTTCCGTGTGCAGGTCCTTGCGCTGCAGGTACGCCGAGCCCTTGCGCAGCACCTCAACGAGACCTTCGCCACGTCCCTCGTTCACGGCGTCTTCATATGCGCGGTGCGACTCTATGCGCATGCGGGCGGTCATGGAGCTGTGACGACCCCAAGCCTCCTGTATTGCCTTCTGCACGGCCTCCAGGTCGTTCGCCTGAGCACGTGCCCCGAAGAAAGCCACCATTCCGGAAAACAGGACAAAAACCGTGCGACTCATGCTTGGCAGACTCCCTTCTCGCCGGCGCAGCGCAAGCTCGGAAAACAGACACCGCCCGGCCGATTGCCCGGAATTGTACGGGCGACAAAAACCGCCCGCTACCGCCCGCAAACGGCCGGTCCCCCACAAAACGCGCCCGGCGCCGGCCGACTCCGGCAAACCTTGCCGGGTCTTCACAGGCCGCAATATCGCACCGCAGCTTGCCCCAACCGCTTGCGAGCTATAGGTCGGGCGGTAGAATTTTGCGTGCGCGGTATTCATCGATGTTGTGTTGCTGCATCGCGCGACCGCAAGGAGGCGTAGATGGGCAAGATAAGAGTCGCTATTGCGGGTGTTGGCAACTGCGCCAGTTCGCTCCTGCAAGGCATTGAGTACTACAAGCATTCGCGAAGCAACGAGACCGCCGGCTTGGTTCACCCCAAGATCGGCGGCTATGAGATCGGCGACCTGCAACCGGTTGCGGCCTTCGACATAGACCGCCGCAAGGTCGGGCAGCCGCTGGAAAAGGCCGTGTTCGCGCCGCCGAACTGCACCACGGTCTTCCAGCCTGAGCTTCCGGCCTACGGCGTGACGGTTCAGATGGGGCCGGTGCTGGACGGCGTCGCCGCTCACATGAGCGAGTACCCGGAAGACCAGGCCTTTCGGGTGGCCGATGCTGAGCCTTGCGACGTGGCGCGCGTGCTGCGCGAATCACGCACCGACGTGCTGATCTGCTACATGCCGGTCGGTTCCGAAGATGCCGCCCGCCACTACGCCCGCGCATGCCTCGACGCCGGCGCGGCCATGGTGAACTGCATCCCGGTGTTCATCGCCTCACACCCGGAGTGGGCGGACGAGTTCCGTCGCCGCCACATCCCGGTCGTGGGCGACGACATCAAGAGCCAGTTCGGGGCCACGATCCTGCACCGCGCCCTGGCGCGCCTGATGTGCGACCGCGGCGTGAAGCTAGCGCGCACCTATCAGCTCAATACCGGAGGAAATACCGATTTCCTCAACATGCTTTCGCAATCGCGGCTGAAGTCGAAGCGGATTTCGAAAACCGAGTCCGTACAGTCGCAGCTTGATACGCCGCTGGAGCCGATCAATATCCACGTCGGCCCGTCCGATTACGTCCCTTGGCAAAAGGACAACAAGGTCTGCTTCCTGCGGATGGAGTACCTGGGCTTCGGCGACGTGCCCATGAACCTGGAATTGCGACTCAGCGTGGAGGATTCGCCCAATAGCGGCGGCATGGCCGTCGACGCCATCCGCTGTGCAAAGCTGGCCCTGGACCGCGGCATCGGCGGCCCACTGGTCGAAATCTCGGCCGTCACAATGAAGCACCCGCCGCAGCAATTCCGAGATTCAATAGCGCGCGAGAACCTCGAACGCTGGATCGCGGGGAATACTTAACGACGGC
>JAAYXS010000252.1 GCA_012515775.1 Phycisphaerae bacterium | reverse complement strand
GGTGCCATGCCCAAGCCGCGCAGCGGCGCGGGCATGCCCTCGTTAACAGCTCGCAACGCACTTGACGACGGCTCGCTCATAGATGCCACTGCTTGAAGCCGCGGTGCCCCACTGCTTGAAAGCGCAGCTTCAACCAGTGCGGCTTTGCTTGAACCCCGCGACCTTTCACCGCATTGCAGCCCAAGCAACCCCAGCCTATTCTGCGCCGCCAAGGAGGTGTCACATGAGCCGATTTCAACTGCTGATCGCAGCCCTTTGGATAACAGCCGCAGGAAGCCTCTGCCTGGCACAAACGCCGGCCGCATCAACCCAGCCTCCGCCTGAAACGCAGGAACAACGCGACGAGCGCATGCGCTGGTGGCGCGAGGCCCGCTTCGGCATGTTCATCCACTGGGGGCTGTATGCCATTCCCGCGGGCCAGTGGGGCGACGAAACCGGCCACGGTGAGTGGATTCGCGACTCGGCCCGCATTCCGATCGAGGAATACGACCAGCTCGTCGAGCAGTTCAACCCGGTCAGGTTCGACGCCGAAACCTGGGTCCGCATCGCCAAGGACGCCGGCATGAAGTACATCGTGATCACCAGCAAGCATCACGACGGCTTCTGCCTGTTCGACTCGAAGCACACCGACTACGACGTGATGTCCACGCCCTTCGGCCGTGACATCCTGCACGAGCTTGCGGTCGCCTGCCGCAAAGAAGGGCTGCGGCTGTGCTGGTACTACTCGATTATGGACTGGCACCATCCCGACTACCTGCCACGCCGGCCCTGGGAAGAGCGCTCGGCCGAAGGCGCCGACTTCAGCCGCTATTACGCATATCTCAAAGACCAGGTCCGCGAACTGCTCACCCATTACGGCCAGATCGGGGTGCTCTGGTTCGACGGCGAATGGGAGCCGACCTGGACGCACGAATACGGCCGGTCGCTGTATGACTACGCGCGCTCGCTGCAGCCTGGCGTCATCGTCAACAACCGCGTCGACAAGGGCCGCGGCGGCATGGCCGGCCTGACCAGCGGCGATCATGCCGGCGACTTCGGCACGCCCGAGCAGGAAGTCCCCGCCACCGGCCTGCCGGGCGTGGACTGGGAAACCTGCATGACGATGAACGACCACTGGGGCTACAACACCCACGACCAGAACTTCAAGTCGACGCGGGACCTGCTGCACACGCTGGCCGACGCCGCCTCCAAAGGCGGCAATTTCCTGCTCGACGTCGGCCCGACTCCCGGCGGCGAGTTCCCGCCGGAATGCGTGGAGCGGCTGCGCGAAATCGGCCAATGGATGAAAGTCAACAGCGAGGCGATCTACGGCACGCAGGCCGGCCCCCTCAAAACCCCCACCTGGGGCCGCTGCACGCAACGATTGCTGGACGGCGACGTGACTCGGCTGTACCTGCACGTCTTCGATTGGCCCGCGGACGGCCGCCTGATCGTCCGCGATCTGTTAAGCCAGCCGGCGAACGCATATTTGCTGGCCGACGCGCAGAAAACCGCGCTCAACGTATTCAGCACTGGCGAAGGCGTGCACGTGCTGGTCCCGCCGGAGGCGCCGGACGCGATCAATAGCGTGATTGTGCTGGACATAGCCGGCCACATCGACATCGCGGTCCCGCCGGTAATCTCCGCGGCAACCCACATTTTCATCGACACGTTGGACGTGACCATCACGTCTGACCGGCAGAACGTCGAACTGCACTACACGACCGACGGTAATTGCCCGACGCCGGCCTCGCCCGTTGTGCAGGGGCCACTGAAGCTTTCGGAAACCACGATGGTAAGCGCTCGCGCCTTCCGCGACGGCCTGCCGGTCAGCAGCACAGTGCAGCGCACCTTCATCAAGGTCGCGTCCCGGCCGGCCGAACCGGCAGAACGGATCGCCGGTGCGGCACCCGGCCTGCTCTGCGAGTATTTCGAAGGCGAGTGGGATCGCCTGCCCGATTTTGACAAGCTTGAGCCGGTCCGGTCGGCGAGCGTTACTAATTTCGGCTTCTTCATTGACTCCGCCGCCAGTTCCGTCGCGCCGGAGCACTCGCCGACATCCGTGGACTTCGACTTCGCTGCCGCGATTCGCCCGGAGTACATAGCTCTGCGCTACCGCGGCTTCGTGTCCGTGCCGTGCGACGGCATCTATACATTCGAGACCAGGTCAGACGACGGCAGCCGGCTGTACATCGGCGATCAGTGTGTAGTGAATAACGACGGTCTGCACGGCGCTGTGACCCAATCGGGGCTGGTCGCCCTGTCCGCGGGCGCACACCCGCTCACGCTCACGTACTTCAACAAGACCGGCCCCCGCGCCCTTGAAGTCTGGTACGCCGGCCCGGAGCTGGACCGCCAGGAACTTCCCAGCGCCGCGCTGAACCACCTCGTGATAAAGTGATAAAGGGATAAGGTGATAGAGTGATAAGGGGCTTCGCGGATCCGCCCTTTATCACCCTATCACATTATCACCTTATCACGGCTTCGTGGTAGGGGGCTTCCACAGTCGCGCACCCGTCCTTTATCACCCTATCGCCTTATCACTTTGATCACCTAATCACAGCTTCATGCCGCGCCCGGTCGCCGTCTACAACGCCGTCACCAGGAATTCAGCGGTAATTCAGCGTCGGGCGCTAGTGTCTCCCTTCCCTGGTTGGACAGTGTCCCTGGGTGTCGCCGCGCAAAATCTTTGATGCCAGTCCGGCAGGACCAGCCGCGGGTATGGGAAAGGCCGCGGGAAGCTACCTGAGGGCGTACCGGAGGCCAGGCAAGCGTCTGACGCGCTGGTTCCCGGCTGCCAATGACGTTGAACAGCGGTGACGTTGATTAGCAATGACGAACAAAAACTGCGCGCCCTCGGGCTGACGCAGACGAAAGGAAGAAGAGAGTATGGCCGGTTCATTGGACATTCTCGGATCTCTGCTAGGTGGCGGAATGACAACCTCCGCCCCGGATCGCATCGAGCGTTCTCTGAGTGATAAGGGGGTGGGCGGAGAAGGCGGGTTTCTGGATCAGATCCTGGGCGCTAGCCAGTCGCCAACGAGGCAGGGCGGGGGCGCGGCGACGGGCCTGAAGGAAATGATCAGTTCCATTTTCAGTGATCCCCGCGCGCTGAGAGCGGGCGGACTGGGGGCGCTGGCCGGCGCGATTTTCGGCCGCGGCGCCAAGGGCGCGGTAGGCGGCGGTGCTCTGGCCTTGCTGGGTTCGCTGGCGCTGAAGGCGTTGCAGGGAGCCCAGGGCGGGAAAAAACCGCAGCTCGATCCATCGACACAACTGGAGGCGGGTTTGCGCCCCCCGGCCAACGATCGGGAGCAAGAACGGGTTGAGTCGCAGGCGGAACTCCTGGTGGCCGCGATGGCCAACGCCGCCAAGGCGGACGGCCAGATCGATCAGCGCGAAATCGAGCACATCACCGGCAAGGTGCAGGCGGACGAAGCCTCCCGCCGGCGGCTCATGGAAGAGCTTCGCCAGCCGATGGATACCGACCGCATCGTCCGCGCGGTGAACAACAACCCGCAACTGGCCGCCCAGGTCTACGCGGCCTCGCTACTGGCGATCAACGTGGACACAGAGGCAGAGCGAAGTTACCTGGCCGACCTGGCCGCCAAGCTGCGCCTCGACCCGGCCGTGGTGCAAAACCTACACGATGCGCTCGGCGTCTGAGCGAGAAGACATACAAGGCGTCTGATCGAGAAGACACACTGGAAAACACACTGAAGGCGGTAGGGCCGCAATTCACCTTTATCGCCCTATCACCCTGTCGTCCGGCCCACCGGTGCGCGCGCCCAGCCACGCTCCCGCCCGTGTCGCGCGCCCCTTATCACCCTATCACCTTATCACGTTATCACCCCTCCGCGCCGGCCCAGCCCCACCGAAGGCAGCGCTACGCGCGCGGGTACCCCTAACCCGCGCACGCTGGCTGAAAGCTGAGAGCTGACTGCTCTTTTAATATCGGACCCTGGCCCCGCCTCGCTCGGCGCGCGACGTGCCAGCACGTACAATTCCGGGTTTGTCGATTTCGGCCCGGCCGCTGCGGCGGCCCACAAATGAGGTACTGCGATGAGAAAGTTTCGTCTTTTCACTCCCGGCCCCTGTGCCGTTCCCGAGGAAGTCCTGCAGGAGATGGCCCGCCCATTCCATCACCATCGAACCGACTGGTTCAAGGGCTACATGAAGCAGGCCACCGAGAAGCTTCAGCAGGTCCTCCAGACCAAGTACGAGGTCATCATCATCACCGGCTCCGGTACCGCGGCCGCCGAGGCCGCCATCGTCGGCTGCAACCCGCCCGGCTCAAAGATGCTGACGCTCGAAGGCGGCAAGTTCGGGCAGCGCTGGGGTGAAATCGCGCAGCAGTTCGGCATCGACGTCATTCGCCATCCGGTCGAGTGGGGCACCCCGCCCACCGCCGCGATGGTTTCCGACTTCCTGAAGAAGGACCCCGCCATCACGGCCGTCATGGTCGTGCACAGCGAAACCTCCACCGCGACCGCCTGCGACCTGAAGGCCATCGCCGGCGTCGTCCGCGACGCGGGCAAGCTGATGCTGGCCGACTGCATCACGTCGGCCGGCGCTCTGCCGCTCAAGCCGGATGAGTGGGGCGTAGACGTGGTCATCACCGGCGCCCAGAAGTCGCTCATGCTGCCGCCGGGCCTGGGCTTCCTGGCCGTCAGCCCGCGCGCTTGGGAGGTCATCGAGCGCAACAAAGCCCAGCACGCCTACTACCTGAACCTCAACAAGGCCCGCAAGATGGCCAAGGAAAACGACACGCCCTTCACGCCGGCCCACCTGCTGATCCGCGGCCTCAACACCGCCCTGGACATCGTCCTGGCCGACGGCATGGAAACCATGTGGAAGCGCGTCGCCGCCATGGCCGCCGCCACCCGCGCCGCGGGCGAGGCCATCGGCCTGAAGGTCTTCTCCAAGTCGCCGTCGGATTCGGTTACGGCCCTCTGCCCGCCTGAGGGCATCGCGGTCAAGGACATCCGCAACGAGCTGGAGAAGCGTTACGGCATCGAGTCGGCTGGCGGTCAGGATCACCTGAAGGGCAAGATTTTCCGCCTCGGCCACATGGGCTACGTCGACGAGATGGACACGATTCTGGCGATCGGCGCTTTGGAGCAGGTGCTCTACAAGGCCGGCCACAAGTTCAACCTGGGCGCCGGCCTGACGGCAGCCCAGAAGATACTGGCCGAACGGCTGTAACTTGCCAGGATAACGGCCACAACTGGCCGGATTTGAACGTACAACGGCGCGCACAAGCGAGATCCGCAACGCGGAGATCGCTTGTGCGCGGTCGTTGAGGCCCTGTAAGAGTTGGGTTACGTTACTGAGAGCGAGAACGCGTACGGCGAGCCTGACAGTCAACAGTAGAGCCTGGCAACCAACTGAAAGGAACCATGATGGACGGCAAAGTCGAGGAGTTCTTCGAGCAGTGGTCGGAGGATCAGGCCAAGTTGAAGGAACTGGCGCCGGATATCCAGCGCGGCTTCGGCGCTCTGTTTCAGGCCACGATGAAAGAGGGCGCGCTGTCGGTGCGCGAAAAGGAGCTGATCGCGCTCGGCATCGCTCTGGCGGTGCGTTGCGTGCCGTGCATCAATCTGCACGTTGAAAAGTGCGTCACCGCCGGCGCCACACCGCAACAGGTGCTGGAAGCGGCCGGCGTTGCGGTAACGATGCAGGGCGGCCCCGCCTTCACGCACGTGCCGGAAGTCGTACGGGCCCTGAAGTACTTGGGCAAAATCGACTGATTCGCGGCGCCGTACCAAAGCCCGTGGGTGCCATGCCCAAGCGCCAAGCGCGGGCATGCCATCGAAGAAAAGAGTGGTTAGTCATTAGTTGTTAGTATTGCCCAGTCTGGACTTCTCAGTACTAAGCCCGTTAGTGGCCAGTGTTGCCAAGTCTATACTTTTCAGTACTAAGTCCTGACGAATAACTATCTCAATGACGGCCGCAAAGGAGGAGCGATGCCTGCACCGGCGGTTCAGGATTTCTACCCCGACGATCTCGCGCACTGTTACGGCTGCGGCCGGTTGAACGAACATGGCCTGCACGTCCGCAGCTCGTGGGACGGCGACGAAACCGTCGCGATCCTGACGCCGCGGCCCTATCACACTGCCGTGCCCGGCTACGTCTACGGCGGTTTGATCGCCTCGCTCATCGACTGCCACGGCACCGGTTCCGCGGCCCTGGCGGCCTACCGCGCCGCAGGGCGCGAGCCGGGCACATTGCCGCCGCTACGCTTTGTGACGGCCTCGCTGAAGGTCGACTACCTGCGCCCAACGCCAATGGGTGTACCGCTGGAAGCGCGCGGGCGAATCGTGGAAGTGAAGCCACGCAAAGTGATCGTGGACGTCACAGTGTCGGCCAATGGCGAAGTCTGCGCAAAAGGTAACGTAGTTGGCGTGCTGATGCCCGAGGGCATGCTGCCGCGCGAAGCGAGTGCGCGACCGGAGTAGAAGCGGGAACTACACCTCGCGCAGCGTGTGCCCCATCTTGGTCTTCTTGGCCTCGAGGTAGCGGCGGTTGTGATCGGTAGGGGGGATCTCGAGCGGAAGCTGCTCGACGACCTCCAAACCGTACACGTTCAGTCGTCCGACTTTCTTGGGGTTGTTCGTGAGGATACGGACCTTCTCGATGCCCAAGTCACGCAGGATCTGGGCGCCGACGCCGTAATCTCGGCGGTCGGCCGGAAAGCCCAGTTGCTGGTTCGCCTCGACCGTATCGAGGCCGCCGTCCTGCAACCGGTAGACGTGCAGCTTATTCAGCAGGCCGATTCCGCGGCCTTCCTGGCGCAAGTAGACGATCACGCCGCGGCCTCGCTCGGCGATCAGTTTGAACGCGGCCCGGAGCTGCTCGCCGCACTCGCAGCGCATCGAGCCGAAGACGTCGCCGGTCAGGCATTCGGAGTGCACGCGAACGAGGACCGGCTCTTCGATCGGACGCACGGCGCCGGTTTCGTCCAGCTCGCCGATGCCGCCTTTACACAGGGCGAGGTGCTCGTATTTGTCGGTCTGGCTGCGATAGCCGATGAGCAGCCACTTACCGAATTCGTTGATCAGCGGGACCGTTTCAATGCGCTCGACCAGGCGCTCGCGGCGCATGCGGTACTCGATCAGCGCCGCGACGGTGCACATCTTGATGCCGTGACGACGGCTAAAGGCGGTCAGCTCCGGCAGGCGGGCCATCGTGCCGTCTTCGTTGAGGACTTCGATGATTGCGGCGCCCGGTAGCAGCCCGGCCAGGCGGCACAGGTCGACCGACCCTTCAGTCTGTCCGGCGCGCACCAGCACGCCGCCGTCGCAGGCCGCCAGCGGGTTCACGTGCCCCGGGCGGACGAAATCCTCAGCGACCGCCTCTTCCGCCACGGTGTGACGGATGGTGGTGGCGCGGTCCCAGGCGGACACGCCGGTCGTGACGCCCAGGTGCGAGGCGCCGTCGATGGTCACGGTGAAAGCCGTCCCCAGCCGGGTGTTGTTCACCGGCACCTGCGGATGCAGGTTCAGCCGCTCGCAGCGGGCGCGCGTCAGCGGCACGCAGAGCGTTCCGCGGCCGTAACGGAGCATGAAATTGACTTTTTCGGGCGTTATGGACTGTGCCGGACAAACGAGGTCGCCCTCGTTTTCGCGATCCTCGTCATCGACGAGGATAATGAGGTTCCCCTGTCGCAGCTCGTCGAGAATCTCATCGACGGGGCTGAACGGGCTGGCTGTGCCCGCATCGGCCGTGGGCCCGGTGCTTTCCATCATGCGCACGTCCTTCGCTGTTTGTCGATGTAAGGCT
>JAAYXS010000251.1 GCA_012515775.1 Phycisphaerae bacterium | reverse complement strand
CTTCGCGAGCTGGTTCACATCGCGCGGCCGTTTCTGCTTGCTTGAGCGCTTTGGCATACCCAGATCTTAGCACATCCGTCGATTCCGCGCTAGCGCCAAACTGGCCCACTACCGGCGGCCGGCGTTCCCGAGTCGTGACATCGGATAATTTCGCGTGGGCGAAACGCGTTTACAGCCACCGTGCCCGCGCCGGTTGTCAATCGCCCGGCGCAGAGACAACGACCAGTCTGAAGAGCGGATTCAGAACGGAGTTCTTATTCATGTTCTGAAAGTCAACGCGGATTTCGTGCTCGCCCGGCGGCAGGTCGCACGGCAGCTCTACGCAGAGACGATACCCCTCGTTGCTGAACGTGTGCGGGACCGGGTGACCGTCTAGACGTACGAGGATCGAGTCGGTCAGGATCATTTGCCGCTCCCAGCCGCGGTCGCGACGCGAGCGCAGGCCGTCGTCCAGCTCAAATACAATCTGCGGCGGCGCGGTCTCCTCCCCCAAGTCTGTATTCGACGCCGGGGGTAGCAGGAGAATGCCGTTGGCAGGCTCGAGCAGTCGAGCACGCGGCAACCCCGTCGCGGCGTATTTCGCCAGCCCCAGGAACAGTGCCCACGCCTCGCGCAGGTTGTATTCCGGGTCGCGCAGCCGCTGCTCCTCGGCCGGATTCGTGTGGTAGGAGCTTTCGGTCAGGGCGCCGGGCATGTTCGTCTCGCGCAGCACGGCGAAGCCGATGTCGTACATGAGCTGGTCGCTGCGCAGCGGCACATCGGCGATTTGCGGGTGGGCCAGCCCGTCTTGCAGGCTGAAGCACAGATAGCGTGCGAGGTCGAGGCTTGCGGGGCGATGGTCGACGCCGGCGTGGTACCAGACGGTCGTGCAGTTGACCTGGGGATCGTCGTTCGCATTGTGGTGCAGTGAGATGAAAAGGTCGGCGGGCCATTCGTTGGCGATGGCGGCCCGCTCCGACAGGCCGACGTCGCAGTCGCCTTCGCGCGTGAGGCGCACCTCGGCGCCGGCCCGCAGCAGCAGTTCGCGCAGGTACTGGGCCACGCGCAGATCCACCTCGGCCTCGCGCACGCCGGTTGGTCCGCGCTTGTAGCCGCGCTTATGGGCATCGCCGCCGTGGCCCGGGTCAAGGCAGATTCGCACGCCGGCCAGGAACTTCGCGTACGGCGGAATGGCGTACTCCGGGGTGGCCAGGCGGCAATCCAGGAATCCCGGCGGCGCCGGCTTGAGCGTGTTCACCGCAAGCATTGGATCGATCGCTGGCGGGCAGGCCTCGGCCAGCGGCTCGCGCGGCGCGACCGGCGGCGCAACGGGCTGCGGCGCCTTGCAGGCGATTTGCCAGCTAAGCCCTATCAGTGACATCAGCCAGACAATTTCTCGCATCCGCTCACCTCTTTCGACGCCATGCCGCTCTCATCCGAGTCCGAAGCTCGCGTATACTAACCGCGAATGTCGGGTTGGCGGATGCGACACGGCGACCGCAATACGTCGAATCTGCGGACCCGGCCGACATGGGCTACATAAGGCTGGCATGCATCCAATCGAAATCACAGATTTGACCAAGAGTTTCGGGGAAAAAGTGGCCGTGCGCGGCGTCACGCTGAGTGTGCCGGCCGGGCAGGTCATCGGCTACATCGGGCCGAACGGTGCGGGCAAGACGACCACCGTGAAGATATTGTGCGGCATGTTGGACGGCTTCGGCGGGCGGGTTTCCGTCTGCGGCGTTGACGTCGCCCAGCAGCCGCTCGAGGTGAAGCGCCGCATCGGCTACATTCCTGAATCGGCCGCCTTGTACGCCATGCTCACCCCGCTGGAATACCTGCAATTCATAGGCACGCTTTACGGGCTGGAAAGACGGGAAACGGAGCGCCGGGCGCGGGAGCTGCTCGGGCTCTTCGGCCTGGCGGATGAGTTGGACAACCGCATGTCCACTTTTTCGAAGGGTATGCGGCAGAAGGTGCTGATCGTCTCGGGTCTCATCCACAACCCCGAAGTGATTTTTATGGATGAGCCGCTTTCGGGGCTGGACGCGAACTCGGCCGTGATCGTCAAGGAGATCATCACGCGTCTGGCGCAGCGCGGCAAAACGGTTTTCTACTGCTCGCACGTGATGGACGTGGTCGAGCGGGTTTGCGATCGCATCGTCATCATCAACGACGGGCGCATAATCGCCGACGGCACGTTCGAGGAGTTGCAGGCCATGAACAAGGCCGCCTCGCTGGAGCGCATCTTTACGCAGCTCACCAGCGCCGGCGGGCAGGCGGATGTGGCCGGACGCTTCGTATCTGCCCTGGAGGGCGGGGGGCCGGGGCAATGATTGCGCTTATTTTGCGGCTGTTCGACTGCTTTTCGTGGCTGCTGCGCGGCCTGGGCGTGGACTATCCGCAGTTCCGCGCCATTCTGCAGACGAAGTTGATGCTGGACGTGCGGCGGCCGCGGGGCGCATTCGCGCAACGGAGCAACAAGAATCGCAACATGTTCGCGCTGACGCTGGTTTCCCTGGCGTTCATGGGCGTCTTCATCTCACCGCTGGTGGCGAAGGTGCAATCGCCGCTGGTAAGTCTGACGTTCATCCATGCGGTAATCATGGTCATGCTGGCGATGTCGCTATTGGGGGATTATTCAACCGTCTTGTTGGACACGACCGACAACCACGTGCTTCTGCCGCGCCCGGTCAGCCGCCGCACGGTGCTCTTTGCCCGGCTGGCCCACATATTCACGTATCTGCTGCTCATTACGGCGAGCCTGGGTGCGGCGACGTTCGTCGTCGGGACGATCGTGCGGGGCGGCGCGTTCCTGCCGGCTTTCGCCTTGTCGCTGACGTTGTCTGTGGGCCTGATCGTGGGCGTCGTCAGCCTGGCTTATCTGGTGGGGATGCGGCTGATTCCAGAGGAGCGGCTGCGCGACCTGCTTACCTACGCGCAGATCGTGATGCTTGTGGTCGTTGTCGCGGGCTACCAGCTCGTGCCGCGCCTGGTAGGCTCGGCGGTTAAGGCCAAACTCGACCTGGCCGCCCAGAACTGGATTTATTTCTGTCCGCCGACGTGGATGGCGGGCCTGGTGGACCTGGCGCTGGGGAACCGCGGGGCAGCGCAGGTGGTGCTGTCAATCGAGGCGCTGTTAGCGCCGGTGTTGCTGTTGCTGATCGTCTCCGTCCTGGCGCCGACGTTTCAGCCCGCGGCGCTGGAGGGCGATCGGACCAATTCTGCGAAGCGTGCGGCGGCGGGCGCCATCCGCCAGCGCTGGCCCGCGGTACTGGCGCGCCTGGTTGCCAGAAACCCTGCGGAGCGCGGCGCCTTTGACCTGGTCTGGCGTCTGGCGGGCCGCGACCGCCTGTACAAGTTGCGCGTCTACCCCGGTTTGGCGTTCGCCTTCGTCTTCGCCCTTATCTGGATGCTGACGGGCGCGGAGCGGGGCCAAACGGTCACTTTGGGCGGCCTGCCGCAAACGGACCGGCACCTGATCCTGTTGTATTGCGCGTCGCTCGCAGCCCCGGCCGCTTTGCTTCACCTGCGCTTTTCGAGCCAGTTCGACGCGGCGTGGATTTACTCTGCACTGCCGCTGTACCGGCCGGGCGAAGTTCTGCTGGGTGCATTCAAGGCAGTGATGGTTCGCCTGATGCTGCCGACCTTTGCGGTCCTGGCCGGCATCGCGCTGGTCGTTTGGGGCTGGCGCGTGCTGCCCGACGTATTGCTGGCCTCGGTGGTCTTAGTGCTGATTTGCCTGATTGAAGCGTTGTTGGTGGGGCGGCACCTGCCATTTTCAGAATCGGCGGGGGCAATGGAGAGCAGCGGCCGTACGCTGCGCAGCATGCTCCTCATGCCGATCGTGGGGGGATTTGGTCTGGCGCACTATGCGATCCGCCCCTATCCGTTCGTGGTGTTGGGCGCAATCCCGATCGTTCTGCTTTTAACATTTGCTTGCGCGCGGCTGTACCAGCGAACGACCTGGAGCGCCATCCCGCGCGCGAGCTGACCGCACGCCGACTGCCGGCGTTTACGTGGCCGCGCCGCAGGCGCTGACCACGGCCCGCACGGCGGCGATGTGTTCGGGCGTCGTTCCACAGCAGCCGCCGACGATCGAAGCCCCCAAGTCGAGCCACTGGCGGGCGTAATCGCCGTACTCTGCCGGCGAGACGGCCTGGGAGTAGCTCCAGCCACGAATTGGCGTGGGGTTATTGATGTGGCCGTAGGCTGCCACCGGGCGGCGCGTGAGTTGCCGCAATTCCGGAAGCAGGGCGGTCAATCCTCTGGGCGGGATGCAGTTCAGGCCGATGGCCAATGGTCTGAACTTTTCGACCGCGGTCACGGCGGCCTCCAAAGGCTCGCCGCCCAGCAACGTGCCGTTCTCCGCCAGGATGAACGAGATCGCGAACGGCAAACCCCTGCCATAAGCGGCGGACGCCGCGGCGCGGGCCTCGCGAACCGTACCGATGGTTTCGATCCACAGCAGATCGGCGCCGGCGGCCTGCAGCCACTCGGCCATCTGCGCGTGCTCCTCCTCGAGGATTACTTCCTCCGGCGTGAGCTCGGGGCAGTAGCAATCCGCAACCGGGCCGACGCTGCCCGCGACGAGTACGCCCTCACTACTCACCGCTTGCCGGGCCAGCCACACCGCACAGGCGTTTAGTTCCGCCCCGCTCTCCAGCATGCCGGCCGCTTCCAGGGTCCGGGCGTTGGTGCGGAAGGTGTTCGCTATGACGATGTCCGCCCCGGCCGCCGCGTAATTGCGGTGAATCTGCTCGACCAGCTCGGGACACTCAAACAGCCCCGCAGCCGACCAGAGCGGGATGCTGGTGACAAGGCCGTGACGTTCCAGCTCGGTCCCGGTCGCGCCATCCAGAACGAGAATGCCGCTCTCGAAGCGGCGCCGCAATAATTCGCCGTGGGTCTTCATCGTCACTCCGGCAGTCCCCTGGTACGGGGCTACCCCTGTGCCGCCATAAGAGTATGATAGCTCGCCGGGCAGCCCGACCAACGGGCCGGAACTCAGGGCCTACACAGGCGCGTGGTGTATGAGCACGACGATTTTGATTCGCGGCGGACGCGTAATCGATCCCAGCCAGCAGATCGACGAGGTTACGGACGTCGTCATCGCCCAGGGCGTCATTGCCGCCCTCGGCCGCGGCGCTCCGACGGCTGACGAAGTTTTTAACGCGGCCGGTTGCATCGTGGCGCCGGGCCTGATCGATATGCACGTGCACCTGCGGGAGCCGGGCCAGGAAGAGAAAGAGACGATCGAAACTGGCACGGCGGCTGCGGCGGCCGGCGGCTTTACGGCGGTGGCCTGCATGCCGAACACCGAGCCGGCCCTTGATTCTGATTCGGAGATAGAGTTTGTTCTGCGTCAGGCGGCGCGTGTGGCGCGCACGCGCGTTTACCCGATCGGCGCACTCACCAAGGGCCGGGCCGGCAAAGAGCTGGCAGAAATCGGGCTCATGGTGCGCGCCGGGGCGGTGGCCTTCAGCGACGACGGCGATTGCATCACCGATTCAGCCGTTTGCCTGCGTGCCATGAACTACCTGAGCATGTTCGATCGCCTTTTCATCCAGCATTGCGAGGACAAGTCGCTGACGGGCCGCGGCTGTATGAACGGCGGTGAGACGGCGACCATGCTTGGCCTGCCGGGCATGCCCGCGATGGCGGAAGACCTGATCGTGCAGCGCGACATAATGCTGGCCTCCCACACGAACGTGCGCTACCACGTGGCGCACATCACCACCAAGGGGGCGGTGGAGTTGGTTCGCCGCGCCCGGGCGGCCGGCCGCCGCGTGACGGCGGAAGTTTGCCCGCACCACTTGCTGCTGACGGAGGAGTCCTGCACGACTTACGACCCGAATTTCAAGATGAACCCGCCGCTGCGCAGTAAGGCCGACCGCGAGGCCTGCATGCAAGGCGTGCAGGACGGCACGATCGACTGCATCGTCAGCGACCACGCCCCACACGGACCTCAGGACAAGGAGCACGAGTTCCAGGACGTGCCCTTCGGCATCATCGGCCTGGAAACCTCGCTCGCCCTGGCAATTCGGGCCCTGATCGAGCCGAAGATCATAGACTGGCCGCAGCTCATACGGGCGATGTCGACCCGCCCGGCCGAACTGCTGAGCGTCAGCGGCGGGACGCTGAAAGTCGGCGCCCCGGCCGACGTGACCGTGATCGATCCACAGCGCGAGTGGACGGTCGATCCGGAGCGCATGCATTCAAAGGCGCGCAACACGCCGTTTGGAGGCTGGAAACTCCGCGGTGCGGCCGTTGCGACACTGGTGGACGGCCGCTTTCGCCTGAAGAACGGCGAACTGCTGCCGCCCGTTTAGTAGCGGCAGCAGTGGCGTGATGGCTGACGTTGAGGGGGCCTGTGCAAGCCCCGCACGGCGGGCGCGGGTATGCCGTTAGCAGTTCATGGCCTTCGTAGTTGATGGCCTTTGCCAGTGCCATGCCCGCGCTTGGCGCTTGGGCATGGCACCCGCCTCAATCACACCCGCCGCAATTACATTGCGTTGTATGTCCCGTTAGTCACATTGTACGTCGAACACGGTCACCGCGTCGATCGCGACCTCAGTGGTTGAATTATTGGGATTGTCGCTGGCCGTGAAGCGCACCTGTACCGTCGCCGTCAGCGGAATGTAGTCCGCTACGTGAATGTCATGGAGCGCCCAGTCCTCGTGACTGGCTATATGCGCGACTTGCACCCAGGTCACTCCGCCATCGCTCGACAGGTGGACGTCCAGGTAATCCTGCTGCGAGGGGTACATTCCGGTCGCGTCGTCGCAGTACATCCACTCGGCGAAGCGAATCACCGGG
>JAAYXS010000250.1 GCA_012515775.1 Phycisphaerae bacterium | reverse complement strand
TCAGCGAACGCATCCTTTTTTACAGCGGGCGCATCCACAAGATGGGCGAGGTCAAGGGCGATGGGGCCACCATGGACCACATGGAGCTGGAGCGCGAACGCGGCATCACGATCACGGCCGCCGCGACCACGGTCGATTGGCTCGGCCGCCAGGTCAACCTCATCGATACTCCGGGACACGTGGATTTCACAGTCGAAGTCGAGCGCTCGCTACGCGTGCTGGACGGCGCGATTCTGGTGCTTTGTGGGGTGGGCGGCGTGCAGTCGCAGTCGCTGACCGTCGATCGGCAGATGAAGCGCTATGGCGTGCCGCGCCTGATATTCATCAACAAGCTGGACCGGGTCGGGGCGGACCCGGCGCGCGTGATCGCGGCCGTGGAGGAAAAGCTCGGGCTGGAAGCCGCACCGTTGCAGCTACCCATCGCGCTGGGCGAGGCATTTCGCGGTGTAGTGGACCTGATCGAAATGCAGGCCATCTACTTCGACGGGCCCTGCGGCGAGAACGTGCGGCGCGAGGCGATTCCGACGGACCTGCGCGACGCGGCCGAGCGGGCGCGGCGTGCGCTGCTGGACACGCTTTCGCTGTACGACGACGACCTGATGGAAATGCTGCTGGATGAGCGGCAGCCGGAGCGGGCTTACCTCGAATCGGTCATACGGCGGCTGACTATAGCGCGTGACATCGTGCCGGTGCTGATGGGCTCGGCCTACAGGAACAAGGGCGTGCAGCCGCTGATGGACGCGGTGGTGCGTTACCTGCCGTCGCCGCTGGACCGCATGTACTACGCCAAGGACACGGCCAACGAGGGCGCGGAAGTGGCCATGACGGCCGATCCGGACGCGCCCGCGGTGGCGATGGCGTTCAAGCTGGTCGATGAGTCGTACGGGCAGCTCACATTCACGCGGGTGTACCAGGGGACGTTGCGGCGGACAGACGCGTTGGTCAACTCGCGGACGCGCAAGACGGTGCGCATCGGGCGCATGGTGCGCATGCACGCCAACGAACGCGAGGACGTCGACGAAGCGGGCGCGGGCGATATCGTGGCGCTGCTTGGCGTGGATTGCGCGACCGGCGATACGTTCTGCGACGAGGAACTGAGCTATTCGCTGGAGAACATTCACGCGCCGGCGCCGGTCATCTCATTGGCCGTGGCGGCCGCCAATTCGCGCGACCGGGACAAGCTGGCCAAGGCCCTGGGGCGTTTTGCGCGCGAGGATCCCACGTTTCACGTGCGAATCGACGCGGAGACGGGCGAGACCATCATGGCCGGCGTCGGCGAGCTGCAACTTGACGTGTATTGCGAGCGAATTCGACGCGAGTACGGTGTCGAACTGCTCACCGGCGCGCCCAAGGTCAGCTATCGCGAGACTCCGACGCGCCCGGCAGCGTTCAACTATCGGCATCGCAAGCAGACCGGCGGGGCCGGGCAGTACGGCCACGTGACCGGGCGGCTGGAGCCGCTGCCGGAAGGCGCGGAGAAGGTGTACGAGTTCGAGAACCGGGTCTTTGGCGGGCGGATTCCGTCCGAGTTCATTCCATCGTGCGACAAGGGCTTTCAGGCCGCGCGCATGAAGGGGCCGCTGGCCGGCTACGAGGTGGTGCGCGTTAAGGTGGTGCTGGAGGACGGGTCGGCACACTCGGTCGACTCATCGGACGTGGCTTTTCAGATTGCCGCGCGCGAGGCGTTCAAGTCGGCCTATCTCAAGTCCGCCCCGGTCATACTGGAACCGATCATGCGTTGCGAGGTGGAAGTGCCGGGCGAATTCCAAGGCGCTGTAGTCGCTGATTTGAGTGCGCGGCGGGCGTTAATTCTCCGCACGGAAGCCCGCGCGGAGGCGACGCTCATCGCGGCCGAGGCGCCGCTGGCAAACATGTTTGGTTACGCAACCGATTTGCGGTCGCTGACACAGGGTCGGGGCACGTTTGCGATGGAGTTTGCCTGTTACCGCGTCGCGCCGCGGGCAGTCCAGGAAGAGGTCCTCGCGAAAGCCAGAGCCGGGGTTCCCAGGTGACCGGCGAGTAACTTCGCCGTCTTAACTCTCTGTAAGCAGCCTCTACCGGTTAGTTCTCGGGCCGTGCGCGTTCACAATGGGGGCCGAGCGAGGTCGAGGCATTTCCTCTCATCTTTTTGAGCGTACATTTATGGGTGAGAGGAGCGCTGCGCTGTGTCCGCCTGCCGATCCGGATGAGGCAGGAGGTGCAGTTTTGAGATAACGGACGAGGTGCTCTTGTTCGCTCGCTCGAGCTTCCTCCGTTGCGAGGGCATCTCGTCCGGCTAACTTCCTCTTTCCCCGACGGGACGTCGGCCCCTCACCAGGCGGCGTCCCGCCGCTGTCGTCTTATTATTAGTCATTCGTCGCCGATGATCGTGTACGTTTGCCGATCGACCGGCGGATTGGGAGCGAGCATCAGTTTCAGGTCGACTGGAGTCTGTGTCAAGAAGCGAACGAAGTCACCGAAATGTTCGCGAGGGACGGCGAGGTCGCCCCGGCGGTAATTGAACCAGCCGGATTCGTCGAAAAAGAACAGCACTTCCTGGCCTTCGGGATCCTTGGCCAGGGTAGTCAGTTGCCGTTGGGTCAATTCGATCTCGGTGCGGTACTCCTCCAGGTTGTTCTTGCTGGTAAACAGGACGTCGAGGTTGTACCGCGGCGAAACTGCCACCGGGCGAATGCGCACGTTTATGCCGTAAAAGTCAGCCAGCGCCGCGAGCGTGCCTTCGTCCACGCAGGCTACGTCGGCATGGCCCTTGAGCACGTCGATTACGGCGTCCTTGGAAAAGCGGCGCAGGGCTACTTTTGAGAAGAAGGGCTGGTCAGGCGGAACTTCCAGGTCCTCCAGCATGCGTGTCAGGAAGGCGCCGGGAGCGTTGACGTAGTTGTGCGGCAGCGCCAAGCGCGTGTTACGCAAATCGGCGGGCGTGCGGTACTGGGAGTTCTTGTCAACAACCAGGATGATGCTCGTGCCCGGTATGCCGGGCAAGTCACGCCCGAGTTCAGTCGGGTAGGTGTGGGCGGGGGCAGCCCAACAGAGCAGGATTGTGCCGTTGTCAGGCACGTTGGCGAACCAACTCTGCACGAGCAGGTAGTCGAACACGTTGCTGATCTGCATTTGGATGCGTTGCTGGAGCAGACCATAGAAGATTTCGCCAACCGTTTCGGTGATGACCGCGGCCCCGCGAACTCCGACGTCGCGCTGCGTGAGGTCGATGAACGGGGCAGCGGCCGCCAGGACTTCCGCCGGTTCCCGGGTGTGGAACGTCGAACGTGCGACGCCCACGTGCATGGTTGGCTCCTTTGGGGCCAGCGGTGTGGGCGGGGCGAAGGGGTCGGTATCGGCGAGCATTGGCACGTCGGGGGCGATGCGCGCGTCAGGCGGGTAGAGCGGCAGGGGCTCGCGGCAGAAGGGCGGAGGCTCAGTGCGCTCGTCCATGAGGCGGTCGACCAGGCGCAAGTCCGGGCCGCGCTCCAAGGCGTGTTCTTCCAGCCAATCGCGCGGGCAGATCGGGCGGGCGAGCGTGGTGTCGTAAAGCTGGACCGGTTGCAGGGCCGGGGCGGTGGATGGCGCGGTGGAAGGGGCGGTCGTGGGTTGCGTTTGGGTGGGGCCGGTCGTGGGCTGAGTTTGTGCGGGCGCGGTCGTGGGCGGAGTGTCGGCCGGTTGAGAGGCGGACGATAGCGCGGCAGGTTGGGTGGGGGACTGCGCGAGGGTGGTCTGGCTGATGGAGAGCAGGAGTATGCAGGCGGAGATTGTGAGCATACTGGTGGGGGCATGCCCGCGCTTAGATCTTGGGCATGGCACCCAACTTGGGCATGGCACCCGGCTTGGGGTATGCCCGCGCTTACGGCTTTGGGCATGGCACCCAGCTTTGGGAATGGGCTCGTGCGCTTCAGCCTCGTGCGCTCGGTGCAGAAATTTGTGGTAGGGTTCAGTAGCCATATGGGGTGTTCCGCTCGGCGGTGGCGCGCCGCAGGTTGGCACGGGCGACGTGATAATTGAAGGTCGCGGTCAGGTTGGCGATTTTGGCTGCGGCGTCCACGCCCAAAGCCACAACCAGCGTTGGGGCCGTAATGAGTTCGCGGCTGTATGCCTCGCGGGCTGACTCGAAATGCTCTTCAGCGATTTGCCGGGCCCGGGCCGAGTGCAGCCATATTGCCAGGGCCTGCTGGGCGTAAATCACGGTGGTCTGGATGTCCAAGGTAATGATTTGTTCCACTTCGCGCTGTATGGCGAGCGAAGCCTGCTCGAGGTTGAGCGCCTGCCGCAAGCGCCCGCGGCGTGCGGGCTGGTACAGGGGCAAATCCACGATGACTCCGACTATCACTCCGTGCAGCGCATCAAGGATGGTATTGCCATCGCCGGTAACGTTGATCCCGTCCAGGACGAACGCGACGTTGGGAGCCCAGG
>JAAYXS010000030.1 GCA_012515775.1 Phycisphaerae bacterium | reverse complement strand
TGGTGGCGGACACGGAACAGCGGCTGTTCGGCAGCGCGCGGAGCAATTCCCTGCAAATCGTGCTCTTGCCGGCGCCGGAAGGGCCGCTGATGACGACCAGTTTGCCGCGTTTCTTATCCGCCATGGGTTGGATTATGGGCCCCAGCGGGCAAGCGGTCCACAGCCGCGCGGCGGCCTGCCAGCCACGCGGCCACATCCTTAGCCGCGGCGGGCCGCCCGAGGGTGCGAGCGGCTTGCGCCATCTGTTGCCGCGTGCGCGCATCTGCCAGCCGCTCGAGGGCGTCTGCGAGCGGGCGATGGTTTGCCTCGGCGGTCTTCTGATCGTCGATCAGAACGGCCGCGCCCGCGTCGACCAGCACTCGTGCGTTTGCATGTTGATGCTGGTCCTTGTGATAAGGATATGGTAGCAGGATGGCCGGCTTTCCCAGGGCGGTAATCTCGGCCAACGTCGAGGCTCCGGCCCGCGACACGACCAGGTCGGCGGCGGCCAGCGCCAGCCACATTTCGTGCATGAAAGCGACCACGTGGACCGACCCGCGCGCCTCGCGTGTGCCAGTGCTATTGAGCAGCGCGGGGCCGTAAGCGCCGCGAGTTTCGGCCTCGTCCGCGGCGCCCGTCAGGTGCAGAAGCTGCCAGTCGGTATGTTTGGCTTGGAATTCAGGCCACACGCGGCAGATCGTTTGGTTGATGGATCGCGCGCCCTGCGACGCCCCCGTAACCAGCAACAGCGGCCGGCTCGGATCAAGCCCAAGGCTGCGCCGCGCATCAGCGGCGTCAATCGGTTGCGCGAACTCGGCCCGAATCGGACAGCCTAGAACGTGGCAGTGCGTTCGCTTTGATAGGTACCTACGCGTGACATCCCATTGCAACACAGCCAAATCGACGCGGCTGGCGAGGAACCGGTTGGCGCGTCCGGGTATTGCGTCGGGATTGAGGATGGCCGTGCGGATGCCGAGCTGGCGCGCGGCGGCGACCGGCGGCCCGGCGGCGTAGCCACCGAGGCCGAGCACGGCGCGCGGTTGATGCTCCTTCAGCCAAGCCGAAGCGGCGGCGACATTGTTGAACCAGGCCGATAGAAACGTCGGAATTCGCCACGGCCGGACGGTCAGCGGACGCACGGTTTGCTGCACCTGGCCATAAGGCGTGCGCGCCAACAGGTCGTGATCGAGCGCCCGCGTGGTGGTAAAGAAGGTTATAACCGCGTCGGGTTCGATAGCTCGCAGCGCCGCGGCCACGGCCAAGCCGGGGAACAAGTGCCCGCCGGTTCCGCCGCCAGCGAGGACGTATTCGGTCGGACAGTTCATAGGGGGCATAGTGGGGGCAACAAGGCAAGAAGGCAACCTGGCGCAGCGGAGCGCGAGCGGCGCAACGGCTGTAAGAGCGGTTGGACTGTGCTTGCCGCCAATCAATCGTGCTCGTCCGCGGAAACGCTGGCCGCGTGCAGCCCACGAGAGGCTGCTATTCGAGGCGGAGCTGAAGCGGGTGGGTTAGGTGCGGTGTCGTTTGGTGCGGTGCGTGCGAATTTTTAAGGGGCGTGCGTCAATCCGCGAAAATGGGCGATACTGGACTTGAACCAGTGACCTCTTGCATGTCGAGCAAGCGCTCTAGCCAACTGAGCTAATCGCCCGTGCGTTCCCATAAGGGATGATCGTCGCTTAAGCGGAAGCTGTCAAGCGGGCGCCCGCGACCCGCAGCGGCGCATGATTTGCGTTCGCCGCCTACGATTTGAACACTTCCTGAGGAACCTGAAACCTAGCCTGTGAGCGGCCCGCAATGTCATCCAACGTCCCGAATAAACCGCCTGGCCCCCGCGACGGCCCGCCTCAAGCAGCCGCACCTTGGGTGCGCCTGCAATGTGACGGCGAAGGAGGGCCGACCTCACGCACGGTCGCGGCCAGCGTCGTGCTTATCGGCAGCCGCCGCGACTGCGACCTGCCGGTCACGCATCCCAACGTCTCCAAGGTTCACTGTGCGCTGATCAACACCGGACGGGGCATCCTGGCGCGCGACCTGATCAGCCGTTGCGGAACCTTCTTTAACGATCAACCCATCCGCACCGCGGCGCTGGACGCCGGCGGCGTTTTGCGGCTGGGCTCGGTCGTTGTGGGCTTTGAGTTCCTTACGCCAAACGAACAGGCCGGCCCTCCTGACGAGGGGCGCGACGACGGGCCGGCCACCGTCGCCATCCGTGGTCAGATACTGCCGCTGGCCGACAATGCCCTGGTGATCGGCCGCCGCAACACGGCCGACGTCGTGGTCGACACGCCGGATACTTCACTGGCGCACGCGCTGCTTTTCTCGCTGCACGGGCGGCCGGCCATCCAGGACCTCGGCAGCCGGTCAGGAACCTGGGTGGACGGCGAGCGCGTCGAACTAGCCTGGCTGTCGAACGGGGCGGAGATCGGGGTCGGTGGCGAACGATTTACGGTATGTTGGGAGGAAGGCGCCGTCGAGGAGGAGAGTGCCGTCGCCGCGGAGCAGCAGGCACAGGCGGGAGGCGGAAAAACCGCTTCCCCCGCGGCGCCGTCTGCCGGTCAGTCACCAGCACTAGAGAACGCTCCCGCCACGCTCGATGAATTGGAGCAAATGGTTGCGGCCGTTCATAGCCATTTGGCAGCGGCGCGCAGCCGGCTGGACGAACGTTCCCGTGAGTTGGACGAACTGGCGGCGCGGGTCAAAGCCGAACAAGCTGAGGCGCAGTCCCGTGCGGCGGGTCTGGCGGAACGAGAAGCCGAGGTAGGGGCGCGGCAGGCACAACTGAGCCAGGTCGAGCAGGAGCTGGCGCAACGCCGCGCAGAACTGGAAGAGCAGGCGCGGCAGGTGTCTGAAGCGCAGTCGGCGCTACAAGCCCAGCGCGCCGAGGTGGAGGCGCTTACCGCCCAGGTGAATGATGGCCGCAAAGCGCTGGAAGCCGAGCACGCGGCGCTGGCGCAACAGCGATCCGAGCTCGATCAAGCCCGTGCGGCATTCGAGCGCGACCAGCAAGCGATCAAAGAGGCCCGCGAAGCTTGCAGGAAAATGGAAGAGGAATTGCAGGCGCGCGCGGCCGAGATGACCGGGCAAGCCACGAAGCTTGAACAAGAGCGTGCGGAGCTGGCGGTGAGGCAGTCGGAGCTAGAGGCTACTCAGGCCGCACAGGCTGACTGGGCCGCACAGTTGAAAGAACTGGAGGCGCGGTTGGGGGCACGTGAAGCAGCGCTGAAATCGGAGCTAAATGAGCTGCTGGGACGTGAAACGGCGCTGACCAAGCGCGCGGCGGAGCTGGACGCGCGCGAAGCGGCAATCGCCGCACAGGAAGCCCAGAATGCTGATGTTGATCACCGCATCCGCGAATTCAAGACTGCCTTGATGCGCGCCGGCGAGTTGTTCTCCCGCGCTGTCCCAGACTCAGCCGCGCCAGTCTCTCGCGCGGTCAACGCGGAAAAAGAACCCGCATTGAGCCCGGATAATCCGGAACGTCGCGGCGGGGATGGAACGCGTGCTGGAGAAGCCACCGGACAGACGATGAGCGCGGGGAACCCCGCGACCGGCGCCCCAGCGGGTTCAAACGAATTGGATGATCTGCCGGCGCCGATCGTCGATAAGCCCCTATTCTCCGCGGACGCAGTGCCCGCTGACTGGCCACCGAAGCTTCGTGAGCGGTTTCGGGTGCTTCGGCGCGTGAGCCGCAAGAGTGACGCAGAGCTGGCCGAGCAGGTGTGGGCAGAGCGCGAGCGCGTGCTAGCTGCGCCTCCGCAGCCGAGCGGGCAGGGGAAGCGCAAGCGGCGCTTTTGGGGGAATTAAGGCCGGTG
>JAAYXS010000249.1 GCA_012515775.1 Phycisphaerae bacterium | reverse complement strand
CTCCGCGTATCCTGCCGTTCCGTGAGTCCCGTCCGGCCAGCTTCACGATTGGAACAGGATTCAAAACAGTGCCGACCCGCATGAAAGCGGCCCTTACGCTCTTCTTGCTGAGCATCGCCGCCGCGTCGCTGGGGGCTTTTTTCCACAACCGCGGAGGGGCCGAATCGAATGTGATTTACGTATCCGGCAATATCGAAGTCACGGATGCGGAGGTCAGCTTCAAAATCGCCGGCCGGCTCGACAAGCGCGTCGCCTCCGAGGGCCAACTCATTCAGCGCGGCGACCTGGTGGCGCTGTTGGACACGGCGGAGCTCGAAAGCCAGGTGGCGATGCGCAACGCGGAGCTCGCGTCCGCCAAGGCGGTGCTCGCGGAGCTCGAGGCGGGGGCGCGGCCGGAGGAAATCGCGGAGGCGGAGGCGGCCCTGGATCGCGCCCGGGCGGCGCTGGCGGAGCTTGAAGCCGGCTCGCGCCCGCAGGAGATTGCAGTGGCCGAAGCCGCGGTGGCCAGCGCCCGTGCGGACCTGGGCGAGGCGGAGGCGACTTATGACCGCATCAAGGGGCTCTATGAGCGGTCGATGGCGGCCGAGCAGGAATATGTCAGCGCGCGCGCCCGCAGGGACGTGGCCCGCGCCCGGCTGGATGAGGTTGAGGAGCGCCTGAAGCTGGTGCGCGAAGGTCCGCGCTCCGAGCAGATCACCGCGGCCCGAGCCGCGGTGGAGCAAGCGGAGCAGCACTGCAAGCTGGTCAGGCAGGGGCCGCGGCGCGAGGCGATCGATCAAGCCCGGGCGAAAGTTGAGCAGGCCGCCGCGGCGGTCCGGCTGGCCCAAACGCAGCTCGATTACGCCCGATTGGTTTCGCCGCTGTCGGGGCTGGTGCTGTCGCAGAACGTCGAGGACGGAGAATACGTCGCGCCGGGTACGCCGGTGGTCACGGTGGGCGACCTGGAGCATCCGTGGCTGCGGGCGTACATCAACGAAACGGACCTGGGCCGCGTGAAGGTCGGCCAGAAGGTGCGCGTCACTACCGACAGCTACGACGATAAGGTCTACGAGGGGCGCGTCTCGTTCATCTCCGGCCAGGCGGAATTCACGCCGAAAAACGTGCAAACGAACAAGGAGCGCGTGAAGCTCGTCTACCGCATTAAGATCGAGATCGCGAACCCGAATATGGAGCTGAAGCCGGGCATGCCCGCGGACGCAGAAATCGAGCTTGATGCCAAATGACAAGAGACAAATGCGCTCAGCGCGGTGTGTTTGCCATTTGGCGGTTGCCATTTACTGTTGCGCTTTAGGGTTCGCCCTTTAGCATTTGAACCTTGGACGCCATTCGCACACACCAACTCACGCGTTCGTTCGGCGATCTGGTCGCCGTCGACGCTCTCACCCTGAACGTTTCTCCGGGCGAAATTTACGGCCTGGTCGGGCCGGACGGGGCCGGGAAGACGACCGCTATGCGGCTGCTGACCGGCATTCTCGAGCCCACGGCCGGGCAGGCCTGGGTGGCCGGACACGACGTGGTGCGCGAGGCCGAGGCGCTGAAGGAAAAAATAGGCTACATGAGCCAGCGCTTCGGGCTGTATCCCGACCTCACGGTGCTGGAGAACATCCGTTTCTATGCGGATATCTACGATGTGCCGCGCCGCAAGCGGAACGAGAAGATCGAAGCCTTGCTCGGCTTCAGCCAGTTGACGTCGTTCAAGAAGCGCCTGGCCGGGCGGCTGTCGGGCGGCATGAAGCAGAAGCTCGGATTGGCCTGCGCACTGATCCACACGCCGCAGATTCTGTTTCTCGACGAGCCGACCAACGGGGTGGATCCCGTCTCGCGCCGCGATTTCTGGCGAATCCTCTACCAACTGGTGCGCGAAGGCGTGACCATCTTCGTTTCAACCGCCTACCTCGACGAAGCCGAACGCTGCAATCGCCTGGCGCTGCTCCACCGCGGTCGGCTGATTGCGGTCGGCACGCCGGACGAAGTGAAACGGCTGATGCGCGGGGCGATTATTGAGATTCGCTGTTCGCGGGCGCGCGAGGCGACCGGGCTGCTGCGGGAGAAGCTGCCGGGCGCAACCATCAGCCTATTTGGCGATCGCGTGCACGCCGTCACGACCGACCCGCAGAAGACCGCGGCCGCGGTGGGCGCCCTGCTGCGGGAGGCAGGCTTCGGGTACCATGAGGTGCAACAAGTGGAACCCACGCTAGAGGACGTTTTCGTCTCTGTTCTTGGAGAACAGCCGCACTCGTCCGCCGCGAGCGAAGCCGACCGTGACGCGCGACAATAAAACGAGCTGCCCGCCCTCAGGAATTGTTGAGGCGCCAGGAGTCCGGGATGCGCAGGCGGTCGCGATTCGCATCGAAGCTCTGGCGCACCGCTACCCGGATGGGAACAATGCATTGTGCGGGGTCGACCTGACGATCCAAAGCGGGCAGCGCGTGGCGCTGGTCGGGCCGAACGGCGCGGGCAAGTCCACGCTGGTGCGCCACCTGAACGGGTTGCTGACCCCGACGGCGGGGCGGCTGTTCATCAGCGGGCTGGAGGTAGTTCCCGCGAACTATACCGCGGTCCGGCGGCGGGTCGGCTTCGTGTTTCAGGACCCGAATGACCAGCTCTTCTGCCCGACCGT
>JAAYXS010000029.1 GCA_012515775.1 Phycisphaerae bacterium | reverse complement strand
TCTGGAGACGCTGCCTGAGCTGCGCAAGCCGGTGGAATTCGCGGCGGGCTTGCCACCGCCGCCGACGGGAATGCCGACGGTGACCGTGCAGCAGCCGGGTTCGACGTCGCCGATGCAGCTCGACGTGACGCCCGTGGGTCCTTCGGTGCCGCCGGCCGAGGCGCCCGAGTCAGGTACTCCGGATGTTGGCGCGCAACCCGCGCCCGCTGAAGAGCCCGCGTCCGGTGAGCCCGCGCCCGCTGAAGAGTCGGCGGCGAGCGACGAAGCGCCTGCGCCTGTACAGCAACCGGCGGGGAACGCTGCCGGCGGCGAGGCCGGCGCTCAGACCCCCGTGCCTGCGACGCAGCCCGTTGGCAATCAGGGTCCGTGACGACGCACGAAGACGAGATTCTCGATCGCCCCATCCCGGTAGACGATGATGAAGCGCAGCGCGTGCGCTTGCGCATTCGGCGCAAGCTGCCAGGCCGGCGCCTCGATAAATATTTGCACGGACGCTTTCCGCACCTGTCACGCACCACGATTCAGCGGCTGATCAAGCAAGGTGCGGTCACGGTCAACAACCAGCCGACCAAACCCAGCTACGAGATGGCCGGGGGCGACATCGTCGAACTGGTCATTCCGCCGCCCGAGCCGCGCGAAGTCGTCCCCGAGAACATCCCGCTCGACGTGGTCTATGAGGACGACTTCATACTCGCCTTAAACAAGCCGGCCGGGATCATCTGCCATCCGGCCCGCGGCGATCAGACCGGCACCATCGCCAACGCCCTGGTGTATTACGCGAACGAGCTCAGCCACGGCGCCGATCCGTTCCGTCCGGGCATCGTCCACCGCCTCGACAAGAACACAACCGGCATCATGCTGACCGCCAAGACCGACGAGGCCCATTGGCGGCTGTCGCTGCAATTCGAGCGGCGCACGATTCAGAAGACTTATCTCGCGGTCGCCCATGGCCAGTTCGACCTGGACGGCGACACCATCGACGCCCCGATCGGCGTGCATCCCGTAGTACGCGAGAAGTTCGCCGTCTTCGTAATCCAAAACAAGATCGACATCGCTAAAGATGCGGTCACACATTATGAAGTGGCCGAGCGCTATCGCGGCTACACGCTTGTCAAGCTTCAGCCGAAGACTGGCCGCACGCACCAGCTCCGGGTACACCTGTCGCACATCGGTCACCCGATTGTGGGCGACACGATGTACGGCGGTAAGGCGGTAAGCGAGATGGATCTGACCGGCGCGGGTTCAACGGAACCGATGATCACGCACCAGGCGCTGCACGCTTGGAAAATCGCGTTCCGCCATCCGATCACGGAAAAAATCGTGGAGTTGGAAGCCCCCTTCCATGGGCCGTTCAAGCAGTTGGTTCAAACGCTGCGAAGTTCACGCAGCCTGGGCGAACGGGCTAAGTAATCGGAGGAGGAGCTAAGTGAGGTGGAGTAGCAGAGCCGGGGCGTGCCGCTCGGAACTCATTCCAGCAATCGCCCCGCACCATAGCAGAGCCGGGGCCTGCCGCCCCGTAATCCTCGCCGCCGCGCTGGCCGTAATCGTCCTTTCGCTGTCAGCCGCAAACGCGGTCGCCGGCAAGTCAAGACAACGCGCACAGGCGCCGGTTGGTCCGGAAGACACGGCGGCACGACTGACTGCGTTGCTCTCAAATCTGCCGCCAAAGGCGCACGTGGGCCTGCTCGTGCTCGACCTGACAACCGGAGCGACGCTCTTTGCCAGCGAACCTGACACCCCGCTGAAGCCCGCGAGTGTACTCAAGCTATTCGTAACGGCCGCCGGCCTGGAGCATTTCGGGCCCGACTTTTGCTACGTCACGCGCGTCTACGTGAGAGATGACGAGGTTTGGGTCAGCGGCGCCGGCGATCCGGGCCTGGGCGATCCGCGCATCGCGGAACGTTGCGGGCAGCGTTCATGCGAGGTCTTCGACCAGTGGGCCGCCGCTCTGAAAGCCGCCGGCGTGCGGCGTGTGGCGCGCCTGGTGCTGGACGACAGCGTCTTCGATGATATCACCCGCCATCCAGACTGGCCGAATGACCAGGCCGACCGCTGGTATCAGGCGCCCGTCGGCGGCCTCAACGTCAATGACAACTGCCTCGACGTTCGCGTTGAGATCTGCGACAGCCCGAAACTCGTGCTGGCGCCGGAACTGCCGCCCGACTTTGTCCTCGATTCGCTGCGCCTGGGGAAGAAGCATCAGCCGCAAGCTCGTCGCCGCTGCGATAGCGACCGTTTCGAGTTCAGCGGCTACGTTTGTCGTAGCGACGAGCTGGGGCCGATTAGTGCCGGCGACCCGACCGTGTTCTTCGGCTACGCCTTGAAGACCGCCCTTGCCAAACATGGCATCGTCGTCGCGGACATCGTGCGCCGCTCCATACCGGACCCAATCGCGGTCGGCGGGCGCCTGGTCGCCGAGCATTCGACCAGCCTGCGGGATGTCCTGTGGCGCTGCAACACTTTCAGCCAGAACCTGTTTGCCGAGTGCTTGCTGAAGAGCCTGGCCGCCTACGGGCCGGACGGGCGGCGAACCGGACAGCCGGGAGGGTGGGAATCCGGGGCGGCCGTCGTGCGTGCCACGCTGAGTAAGATGGGCGTGGACCTGACGGGGGCCGTGCTACGCGACGGCAGCGGCTTGAGTCATTCCAACCGAGCGTCGGCCGCGCAGATCGTGCAACTTTTGGCGGCCATGAAGCGGCACCGGCACGCCGACGTTTTTGTGGAGAGCCTGGCGGTGCCCGGCGAACTCGGCTCGATGCGCCGGCGTTACGCCCGGATCGGCCCGGGCGGCAGGCTGCGGGCCAAAACCGGCACGTTGGCCGATGTCCATTCGCTGGCCGGTTACGTCGAGCGCGCGGACGGAACGCTTCTGGCGTTCGCCCTGCTGTGCAATGGTCCGCTGTCGAGCGAACTGCCGGTACAGGTGGCCGAAATAGTCACGGAAGACTGAGTTCGTGCGCTCAGAATTGTTGGCGGGGTTTCTTCAGCGCACACCGCGAGCCCGTCAGTGTGCAGAGCAGAGCCGGGGCGTGCCGTCCCGGAATGCCGCCGATGGGCCCCATCACCGCCGTGGACTGAAAACTAGCGCTGCTTACCTCGGCCCGGCGCTACAGCGCCGCTAAGCGTTGTATTAACCGAATCAGCGGCGCCGGGTATAGCCCGAACCACAACAGCAGTACCGTCATGACGCTGACTACCACCCGCGCCGCAACGTGCGGTGCCGCGCCGGCGGCCGGGCCGGCCTGTTCCTCTGCCGGCCGCCGGTACATGACCAGAATGGCCCGCAGGTAGTAATACAGCCCAATGGCGCTGTTCGCGACCAGAATGATCAGCAGCGCCCAAAGCCGCACATTCGCCCCCGCCGCAATGACGTAGAACTTGCCAATGAACCCCGCCGTCAGCGGAATGCCGGCCAGCGAGAACAGACTGATGCTCAGCACCGCCGCAGTCCACGGCTGCCGCCACGCCAGCGCTTCGTAATCACTGAGTGACTCGAATTCGCGCTGGCCCGGCGAAAGCGCGGCTAT
>JAAYXS010000248.1 GCA_012515775.1 Phycisphaerae bacterium | reverse complement strand
GCCCCTAACATTGCTTTTAATTTACGTTGAAGCAACGGAGCTGCCAGCGGGTCAGCCCGGCCACGCGGCAATTCTCGCGAGCGGAGTCCGCCGGCTCACTCCGGACGTGTGGAATGATCGCCGGGTGCCATGCCCAAGCCGTAAGCGCGGGCATGCCCACGTGAGCCCTCTGGCCGCAATTTGCCACCCCTGATGCTTGGTGAGCGCAACGTTATCGCACCTGCCAGGCTGTGAATCGATTGACACGCGCGTGGCGGTGCACGCACTGATCAGCCGCGCTAGTATCGCTGAGACTCGTGAAAGTGGTTCTACCATTGGCCGCGTTAGCGGGAAACGATGCTTTTTCAAGGGTGCGTTTCGGGTGCGTCTCGAGAATGTGAGGAAACAATGTCGCCGACCCAAACTACTGGCGTGATCAACGGGGTGGATCAGGACAGGCTGCAACAGACGGTTTCTCAGATGCGGCGCGACCCGGGCTCGGCCGCGTTCCAGTTCCGGGTGCGCAACACCTGGTTGGGCGGGGCGCACAATCGCTCGCGGATACAGGACTTTTACGGTGGCGGGAAAGAAGATGACACGCGCCAGAAGACGTACGTCATGGATTGTGACGAACCGCCGATCCTGCTGGGCAAAGACCAGGGCCCCAACCCGGTGGAGCACCTGCTCAACGCGCTGGCGGGGTGCGTAACAACCGCGCTGGTGATGCATGCCGCGGCGCGCGGCATCGAGATCCAATCCGTCACGTCCGAACTGGAGGGGGATATCGACGTGCGCGGCTTCCTGGGGCTGTCGCCGGACGTGCCGCGGGGTTTCAAGAACATCCGCGTGACAATGCACGTGCAGTCTGATGCTCCGCCCGAGAAGCTGCGCGAGTTGGCGGAGTACTCGCCGGTTTTCAACACCATTGCGAACGCGACACCGGTCGAGATCAGCATCGACAACGCCCGCACGTAGTGGCGAACGCGCGCCCCGCCAAGACCGGCTAGTTTTTGCGGCGGTCGCAAATCGGAGATTGAGGGGAGCGAATGCCTGGTGAAGTCCCAGGTATGATTGCGGGTGGCCCGAAAGCCTCAGCGGCGTTTCATGGCGCGATCCATTTCGCGCTCGTGTTCGCGTTTCTTCAGGTCGGCGCGTTTGTCCTCGTGCGTCTTGCCGCGGACCAAGGCCAGCTCAACTTTCGCAATGCCACGGTCCGAGAAATAGATTGCGAGCGGGATTATCGTGAGTCCTCGCTGAGTGACCTTTGCCTCCCACTTTCGAATCTCGCGGCGGTGCAAGAGGAGGCGGCGCTCGCGCGTGGGGGCGTGCTGATCGTAAGTAGCCATGGGATAAGGAGATATGTTGCAATCTCGCAGAAAGACGTCGCCCTCACGAATCATGGCGAAGGCTTCGTCGAGCGAGGCTTTCCCGTCACGTAAGCTCTTGACTTCACTACCGGTTAGAGCAATTCCGGCCTCAAGTTTCTCCAGAATCTCGTAATTAAAGCGGGCTTTTTTGTTCCGGATAACGGGAGCTTTGGGTGGACCTTTCGCCATGGCTGGGCTAGATTGTAGGGAGAGGAGTTTCTGCTGCAACCGGCAGCACCCGCCTAGCTATAAGGCAGTGAAAGCAGTGGCTGAAGCCCAAAGCGGCAACCAAAAGAAGGTTGCGATGTCGCCGGACGAACTGAAGCGCATTATCGCGCGAGCCCGCGAAGGGCACGCCGATGCGTTCCGCGACCTAGTGGAGGCGTACAAGGAACGCTTGTTCGCCTTCGTATGGCGCATGGTTCGTGATCATCATGAGGCGGAGGACATCTGCCAGGCTGTTTTCGTGAAGGCTTACGAATCGCTGGACAGCTATTCGGAACAATACGCGTTCAGCACTTGGCTCTTCACGATCGCCTACCGCATGAGCCTCAACAGCCTGCGGAAGAAGAAGGCCTTATCGGGCGAAGTCGATTTCGCCCGCTTCGGCTGCGACGAGCAGGATGCCTCCGCGACGCTGGCCACCAGCGAGGAAGCCCGACGGCTGCGAAAGCTGATCTGGGCCGCGGTTGAAGAGTTATCGACCCCGCAGAAGTCGTCGGTATTGCTCTTCTACCGTGAGGGCAAGAGCTGTCACGATATCGGCAAGGTGCTTGGCATGCCGGCGGTAACGGTCAAGAGCCATCTACACCGGGCGCGCGAACGGCTACGAAAAGCGTTGGCGGCGGAACTGGTGGACGAGCGGCTGGCCGGTGAATACCTGAGCGGCAGCCAAATGTTAAGAGCCCAGCGATGAATTGCGCAGAATTCGAACGACTGATCGACGCGTACCTGGACGGCGAATTGGCCGGCTCCCTGCGAGTCGAATTCGACGCCCATCGCCTGCGGTGCCGGCGCTGCCAGCTCACCATGATCGCCATGGAGTCGGTCGAAACGGTGCTGGCCAACGACCGGCCGCTCGCAACGCTGAGCGATGATTTCACAGAGCGCGTGATGGGGGTTATCCAGAGCCGGCGCCCGGTTGCATCACGTTTGCGGCCGCGGCGCATCGTGCTGGCGGCGGGCGTGTTGCTTCAGGCGGCGGCCCTCATGTTCTTGGCTATCCATCCGTGGCACGAGAACGCTTCAGTCAGCGAGTTCGAGCCGGTCCCGGTAACGCCCGCTGAACCAGAGGTGGTGCGCGATCTCGACCAGGTTTATGCGCTGGTGGACAAGAAGACCGAGGAGCGACAGGCGCTAGTGGACCGCATTTTCGGCAAGCTCGAGGCGGCCGGCATGAACGTTGCGACCGACCTGACCCAGCTCGTGAGTTACGCCTCGGCGCTGCCTGTGCCGGACGACGTAGCGCGCGCCTCGGATGGAATGCATGGGGCGAATCCGCTGAATCTGCTGATCGACGTGTTTATTCCCGGCGCTGCCCCAGAACTCGAGAGCACTCCGATTGGGACCGTCGAGCACGCTCTTTAGGCTCGCCGGCCTAGTGAGTTGAAGCGCAGGATTTGATACCAATCAGCCGCGGCATCCTTGTTGTTGCAGTCGTTCTCACTTCCACGCCGTTTACCCTGACTGGCTTGGCAGCGCCCGAACGCGATTCGCTGGCGCATTCCGCACCCGCGGACGTGGGGCTCTACATCGAGGGGCGCGGCGTCGCTGACCTGCTGCTGCCGCTGATCGAGCCGCAGGCCTGGCTGGCGCTGGCCGAATTGGCGGGGCAGCCGGCGCGGCTCGAGGAAGCGAACGCCTGGCGCGTTTGGATTCGCCAGGGGCTGCGGATGGAACCGGCCGAAGCGTGCCGGGAGTTGCTGGGTGAGCAGTTCGCTTTTGTAGGTGAAGGACTGGGGCGGGCTCAAGACGGGGTGGTGATCTGCCGCCCGGGCAGTGAGCCGGGAGCTTTGTTGCGGCGGTGGGAAGCGCAGCGTCTGCCGGACGCCGGCCGCAGCTCTATTTATCGTTTGGCGAACGGTTTCGGCGCGGGGTTATGCGACGGCCTGTTGATCTTCGGGGCGGCGGACATCCCCGACGGCATGTTCTCGCGTGTGATTGCAGTAGGCGAAGGGCCGCCGCGGCCTGCCAGCTTGGCCGAGGACGCCGTGTACCGCGGTTTGCTGGCGCGCGTGCCGGAGAGGCCGGACGTTATCCTGTTCGCGCGTTTGCGAAGCTCGACACCGGGCGCGGCTTCGCAGCCGGCCATGGCGCAAGCGGCGGAAAGCGACGCGGGCCGTTCCGCTCCAACCAGCAGGCCGAGCGCCTGCGGCGCGGCCTTGCCCGGCCCATTGCACGGCGCGTCGAATATCTTGCTGGCGCTGCACCGTGAGCGGCCTTTGCTGCGTTTCAGTGTGGTCGGCGATGCCCCGGCGCGTTGCGACGGGACACAGAGCGGTCTGCCCGAACTGGTCGGCTATTTGCCGGAGCGGACGCTGGCGGCCTGGGGGTTTCATCTGGATTATCGAAATCTGCCGGGGATGCTGGCGCGCCTGCCGGAGCGCAGCATTCTGCGTCTGACGTTTTCCATGCAGGAGCGGTCGGGACTTATAGCACGGCTAAGCGAAGCGCTTGATTCAGCGACGTGCCTGGCAGTCGGTGTGGTGGAGCCGCCATCGCGCACGGAGCCGGCGCCGCCGCTGCCTGCTCTGGCGGTGCTGGTCAATGCCGTTCAGCCGGAGGAGGCGGAGGACGAGTTCGAGACGCTGCTGAAGCAGAGCATTTCGTTCTATGGGTTGCTGGCCCTGAAGACCGGTGCGCAGGTTATTGTGCCGGAGGTGCACCGACTCGAGGTCGAAGGGGCTGATGTGGGTTTGCTGGACGTGAGCGGGCTGCTCGCGGGCCGGCCGGGTGGAGCGGCGATTGCTGAGTTGCACATATGCTGGGCGCTGGACGGTGGGACGCTGATCGTGGCTTCGCACCTGGATTGGCTGCGGCAGATTTTGGCAGCCCGGCATGAAGTGGCGCCGGGCCTGCAGAAAACTGTGGCTCTTAGCACGCGCCCGGTCCCGCCCGGAACGGAGACCATCATCGCTCTGCAAACCGGACCGCTGGCGGATCTCGGCCAACTGTGGCTGGATCACTTCCAGAAGACCGCGCCGCAGATTCTGAGCGAAACCTGGTGGCAGGCGCAGCGGCCAGGCCGCGGCAACGTGCACCTCGGGCTGACCGTGACGGAGGCCCCAAGAGAGCAGCGGTTGGTTGTCACCGCAGTTAAGCCCGACACGCCCGCCGACGGCCTGTTGCGGCCGGGCGATCAAATCGTGGGTTGTGGCGGGGATCAGTCGCGGCCGAACGCGCCGCGGCGTTTTGCGACTTCTCAACCGTTCCGCGAGATTCGCGATGCGATTGCGCGCCGGCCCGACGCTCGCTGGGTGGACCTGCTGATCGAGCGCGGCGGGACGCCGCTGGTGAAGAGAATACCATTGCCGTACTTCGATCCGATTCAGGTTCTGCGGCGGTTCATCGCACTCGGGCAGATATTCCAGCGTGTCGTGTATTACGAGGATGTGCCCGAAGACCCGGTCCTCTCCGACCCGGTTCTCTCCGCAGAAGTGTCGATACAAACGGCGGCCGCAGAGGCGGCGACGCAACCCGCGATCACGTCCTCAGAGCCGCCCGGCGGACGCGGTTTCCTGACGATCGAACTGCGCGGCAGCCGCGAGCCGCTGTTCCCGTTCGCGTTAACGCCGGCGCCCGTGTCTGCGCCGATCACAGATCAAGCGCGCAAACTGCCGTAACGCCGCCGGGCTATTGACGACAAAGCTGACTAGCTAGGCCGCCCGCAGTGGCGCGCGGGCATTGCTTATGATGCGACTGGCAATTGCCGCCGGCACACAAGGTGCGAAATGAATAGGATTGTTGCAGCGGTGGTGGGGGCCTCGTGTCTCCTCGGGACATCTACATGGGGCTCATGCGACCCGACGGGCGACTACGCGGTGCCGCTCGGCAGCTATTGGCACATCCGCCCGGATCCCGACGGCGGGTTTATCCTGGGCGGCTCTGCGGTGTCGTGGAATATGGGGTTGACGGGAGTCGTTGAGCTCTGGGCGGGCCGTCAGATCGTCGCAGGCAGGACGCGAGACGCTTATTTCGTGCTTTTTCCCAGCTACGAACTGTTGTTCGGCGAGGACGGGCGGCTCAAGGAGGACCCTGCTCCTGTGTTGGGCAAGCTGGAGTTGTTCGAAGAGCGGGAGGCGTGGGAGCG
>JAAYXS010000247.1 GCA_012515775.1 Phycisphaerae bacterium | reverse complement strand
TGGGCCTCGTCGATAGCCAGCAAGGAAATTCGGCGGCCTTCCAGCAGGTGCAGAAAGCGTTCGTTGCCCAGCCGCTCGGGCGAGACGTAGAGCAGGCGCAGCGTGCCGGAACGAAGGCCCTCGTACACCCCGCGCGTTTCGTCCGGCGAGAGGCTCGAATCCAGCCGGGCCGCCGGCACGGACCGGGCCGTAAGGAACTCGACCTGGTCTTTCATCAGGGCAATCAGGGGGGAGATGATGACGGCCAGCCCGTCGAAGAGCAGCGCCGGCAATTCGTAGCACAAGCTCTTTCCGCCGCCGGTCGGGAAGATCGCCAGCACGTTGCGCCGCGCGAGCAGGCGTTCGATGACCGCCTGCTGGCCGGCGCGGAAGTCTTCAAAGCCGAAGACACGCCGCAACAGGTCGCGCGCGCTCCACGTTTGCGAGCCTTGAGCGGCTGAAACGCCGGCGACCGGCGGCGCCGTTTCTGACCGCGAGCCCCGCGACGAAGGCGGCTCGCGACGTGGCGGCGCCGGCCGGCCGCCCATCCTCCTCTCTGACCCCGGTCCTGACTTTGCCGCGTGCTTCACGTTCTGCTCCCTGCCCCTCAAGTTGCCGACGGGTCTGACGCCGCGGCCAATAATCGCGTAAGCGAGAGCCGCCTACCGGGCCACGCGCACCCAAACAAAACCCTAATATATCGCCGGCGGCGAACAGCGTCAAGATTAAAACCAGCGTGGCGGCGGCCGGTCGTGGCTGATGTCAAAACGTCAAGATGGCGCAGAGCATAGCACCGCTCAATCGCTGCAGAACGGCGCAAGAGCTTTACTACAAAAGACTTGCAGAATGCGAGGTCAGGAAGCCGTGCCCGCCGGCTGGTCCGCTTTCCGCGGCCGATGATCCAGCAGCAGCCGGTCGCGCATCATGCGGCCGACCTTGAATTTGACAGTGCGCTTGCTGGGGACGTGCACTTTTTCCATCGTTTTGGGGTTCTGCGCGACGCGCGCCGCCCGTTCGCGCAGCTCAAAGACGCCGAAATCCCGGAATTCCAGGCGATTTCCTTGTCCCAATTCGCGGACGATCTCTTCCAGAAACTGTTGAATGACGCGTTTGACCACAATGCGCTTGTAGTTAGTCTGTTCGGATATCCGGTCGACAAGGTGTTTTTTGGTGATCGTCTTCATCAACGTTCCCCTGTCCGAACCGCCGAGGGGCGGCCATCTCCAAGACAAACTTGTCCGACCGGCTTTACTTGCGCAAGGCGCGGCACTCGGGACACCCGGTAATGATACGGCAAGCCGCCTCGTCAATCAAGCGGAATTCTAGGCAGGGTAAAGAGTTAGCAGCGATTGAGGCCTCTTGATACTGAACAAAGTCAAGCGCTGAAGCCGCGGCATTTCGGACCATCAATGGCGTACATACACCTAATGAAAACCGCCCGGCCTATGGATATAGGACCGGGCGGCAAATCTCATGAGCACAAGTGACCGGCAGCGCTTATTCCGCCCTCAGCGGTGCACTTAAGATCCTGTCAATGCGAGACTTACATTCAGTCAGATGCGCCTTCGAGGCAAAATCCAACTTGTGGCCGTCCAGCGTGTGCCCGATCTTCTCGCTCAACTCCCGCACCGTCAGCGTGAGCATTGCGTGCAGGTCTTTCGACACGGTCGAACCCGGGCGGGACGCCACCATATTGAGCATTATGGACAGATGTTCCTGCTGGAGGTTCCGCGAGATTGAGCTAATGAACGGCTCGGCATTCGTATAGGTGCCGCCCGGCTTGGAGTCCAGTTGCTTCCAGACTTTGTCGCGAAGCGTCGTCAGCAGCTCGGCCGCCGTAAACTTGTCCGCGGCCGTGGACTTCAGCTCGGCTTCGTAAACGCGCTGCAAGACCGGCGGGGCGAGCAGGTCCAGCAGGGTTTGCACCTGCATCAAGCGGATGTGTTCGTGCATCGGGTAGTCGAGCTGCGCCGGAGCATTGGAGCCCCAGTGCGACCAGCGCGACGGCGCCAGGTTATTCAGCACTTCCGGATCAACCATGTAGAACTCCTCGTCGAAGACGGTTTCGGCCAGGAAGTCCAGGGCCTCGCGCTGCTTGGCGGGCTCGACCAGCACGAAGGGCGGACGGGCGTTGGGGTCGCCGCGGTTGTCGCGGTTGAAGTACTGCCCGCCGACCGTGCGGGCGACGAAGCTCATGTTGCGGAAGCGTTCGAGCCAAATCACGTCGAACGCCCGCCGCAGGTAGTACATGGGTTCGCCCTCTTGCACGGCCCATTCATTGATGTTCTTGAGCAACTTCTCAGTCAGCGCCATGCGCGCCCGCGAGTAGTCGATCGGATTGCTGGACAGGTCGTAACGGTTGACCAGCGGGTCAGGCGAGTAGACCCACACCGTATCCTCGTCGGTCGCATACTGCAGAGCCGGCTCCGCGCCGCGCTGGGCAATCTCCTTGAGCATATCCGCCTCGGACTTGTCCTGGGGGACCGCGTAGCCGTAAGCAATCGCCCACTCGTCGTAGGGCCCGATGGTCGGCGTTATGAAGTGCCGGCACTTATCCGGCTCATCCTCGGCAAAGAACAACAGGGGGTTGTAGTCCATGATCGAGGCCGTGGTCGGCTCATCCGTTTCCAGCCGGCGCCGCTGAATCTCCTCCATGTCGAGCCAGCTTGAGCCCTTGAAATTGTGGCGCAAACCCAGCGTGTGCCCGACCTCGTGCGTCACGATTTCTTTGATGGCCTCGCCGATGAAGCGCTCCGGCAGCTTCTTCGCGCCGCTGCCCGTTGCGATCATGGCGTTGTACCCCAGCGCGAGCTGCTGTTGCATGCCCCAGGCATAGCTGCAAGTGCAGCGGCCCTGCTCCTCCAGCGTCTCATGCAGCGCGGCCCAGAACTCCTGGTCGGCGTCTTCGCCGGTGCTGGGGGCCTGGAGAAACGTCGGGACGAGGTCAGGATGGGCCCGCGCGAACTCCTCGAAACCGGGACCCTTGAGCTGCGCCATAGCAGTCGGGCCGTACAAGTCGAAGTTGTACATCCAGGCGCGGACGAACGAGTCGTCGAACAGGATGTCGGCGTC
>JAAYXS010000246.1 GCA_012515775.1 Phycisphaerae bacterium | reverse complement strand
AGCGTGTTCTCGCTCGGTTCAACCGCGATTTCCAGGTCGTGCGGCCGAACGAAGCCGCGCACGCCCAGCGAGCCAGTCAGCGACCCATTATTGACGTTGTTCGCGCCGTTGGGATAGTCAACCTTCAGCGAGCCGAAAATGGCCTTGGTGCCCTCGGCGCGGCCGTGAAAGACGTTGACGTGCCCCAGGAAGTTCAAGACGAACTCGCTGGCCGGGTTGTGGAAGACTTCCTCGGGCGTGCCCACTTGTTCGATTTGGCCGGCGTTCATTACCACGACGCGATCGGCGACCTCCAGGGCCTCCTCCTGATCGTGCGTGACCAGCACGCCGGTGACGTTGATCTCGTTGTGCAGGCGCCGCAACCAGCGGCGCAGCTCCTGCCGCACTTTCGCGTCGAGCGCGCCGAAAGGTTCGTCGAGCAGCAGCACCTTCGGCTCAACGGCCAGGGCCCGCGCCAGTGCGACGCGCTGCCGCTGGCCGCCCGAAAGCTGCGAGGGGTAGCGGTTGGCCAGCCAGTCAAGCTGCACGAGTTCCAGCAATTTCTGCACGCGCTCGCGTATTTCGCTGCGCCGCGGCCGTAGGCGGCGGGGGCGCACGCGCAGGCCGAAGGCCACGTTTTCGAAGACGGTCATGTGGCGGAAGAGGGCGTAGTGCTGAAAGACGAAACCCACGCGCCGCTCCTGGACGCGCCGGTTGGTGGCCTCCTCGCCGTGGAAGTAGACGGTGCCGCAGTCCGGCGTTTCCAGTCCGGCGATAATCCGCAGCAGCGTCGTTTTGCCCGACCCGGAAGGGCCGAGCAGTGCTACTAGTTCGCCGGTCTGCACGTCGAGGCTCACGTCCCGCAGAGCCTGGAACGTGCCGAAAGTCTTCGATACGTTTCGGACGCTGATGCTCATGATGCCAACTCGTCCTTTGGCTCGTCGGTCGCGGGCGCCATGCGCCGCGTGCGCCATTCGACCAGGCTCTTGGCCCCCAATGTCAGCAGCGCCAGCAGCGTCAGCAGCGACGCGATCGCGAAAGCCGCGGCGAAGTTGTATTCGTTGTACAGGATTTCCACGTGTAGCGTCATCGTGTTCGTCAGGCCGCGAATGTGTCCCGAGACCACCGACACCGCTCCAAACTCGCCCATGGCCCGCGCGTTGCACAGAATCACGCCGTACAGCAAGCCCCACTTGATGTTCGGCAGCGTCACGCGGAAAAAGGTCTGCCAGCCGCGGGCGCCCAGGACGGCCGCGGCTTCTTCCTCCTGCGTGCCCTGGGTCTGCATCAGCGGGATCAGCTCGCGCGCTACCAGCGGGAACGTGACGAACAGCGTCGCGAGCACAATGCCCGGCAGCGCGAAGATGATGTGGATATTGTGCGCGTCCAACCACGGGCCGAAGTAGCCGCGCCGCCCAAACAGCAGCACGTAGATCAAGCCCGCGATCACGGGCGAGACGGCGAACGGCAGATCAATCAGCGTGGTTAGCGTGCTCTTGCCGGGGAATTCGAATTTGGCGATCGCCCAAGCCGCCGCGATGCCGAATAGCAAGTTCAGCGGTACGACTATCGCGGCCGTCAGCAGCGTCAGCCGAATTGCGGCCCGCGCGTCCGGCTCGCGCAGCGCGGCGAAATAGGTGGCCACCCCGTGCTCAAGGGCCTGCACGAACACGGCCGCCAGCGGCAGAAACAGGAACAGGGCCAAGAACAGGCCTGCCACGCCGATCAGCAGCCAGCGCACCGGCGCCGGCTCCGTCAGCGGCTCGGCCGACCGTTTGGGTTTCGACTGTATGGCGACGGTGGCGCTCATGGCTAATCGGTACACCCGGCCTGCCGGCGCGCGGACCAGCGTTGCAACAGATTGATAGCCAGCAATAGCACGAAGGATGCTCCCAGCATCACGACCGCCAGCGCGGTCGCGCCGGCGTAGTCGTATTGTTCAAGTTTGATGACGATCAGCAGGGGGGTGATCTCGGTTTTCATCGGCATGTTGCCGGCGATGAAGACGACCGAGCCGTATTCGCCGATGGCCCGCGCGAAGGCCAACGCAAAGCCCGTCAGCAGCGCCGGCCACATCTCGGGGAGAATCAGCTTCACGAGCGTATGCCAGCGCCGCGCGCCGAGACTGGCCGCCGCTTCCTCCACTTCGTGATCCAGGTCCTGCAAGACCGGCTGCACGGTGCGCACGACGAACGGCAATCCGATGAACGTCAGCGCGACGATGATGCCCAGCGGCTTGAACGCCACCTGCAACCCCAGCGGTTCCAGAAAACGCCCGATCCAGCCGTTGCTTACGTAAATGCTTGTCAGCGCCAGGCCGGCGACCGCGGTGGGCAGGGCGAACGGCAGATCAACGAGGGCGTCAACCAGCTTCCGGAATGGAAACCGATAACGCACCAGCACCCACGCGACCAGGGCGCCGAAGACCGCGTTAATCGCGGCCGCCATGAACGCCGCCCCGAAGCTCAGCTTGTATGAGGCAATGGCGCGCGGGCTGCTGACCGCGGCCCAGAACTGGCTGGCGCTCATCTGCGTGGCTTTCAGCGCCAGCCCGCCGAGCGGAATCAGCACGATCAGGCTCAAATACAGCAGCGCAAAACCCAGCGACAGCCGGAAGCCCGGCAAGACGCTGCGGTGCCGGCGGGCAGGCGCTGCTATCGCCACTGCGCTTGCCCCGGCCAGCCTGTGCGTGCTCGACGTCATTGCCTACTGTTGATCAAACGCGGTGACTACTGTTGATAGATGCTGTCGAACACGCCGCCGTCCGCGAAATGCTCGCGATGCGCCGCGTGCCAGCCGCCGAAGTCGCCATCGATCGTCAGCATCTTCATTTGCGGGAAGCGCTCGGCATACTTGGCCGCGACTTTTGCCATACGCGGGCGGTAGTAGTGCTTGGCCACGATTTCCTGGCCCTCTTCCGAGTACAGATACTCGAGGTAAGCGGTGGCGACTTCACGCGTGCCGTGCTTGTCCACGAAGTGATCGACGACCGCAACGGAGGGTTCGGCCAATATGCTGATCGAGGGGTACACCAGTTCAACCTTGCCTTTGCCGATTTCATTCAAGGCCAGCAGCGCTTCGTTTTCCCAAGCCAGGAACACGTCGCCCATGCCGCGCTGCAGGAAAGTAGTGGTTGAGCCGCGCGCCCCGGAATCCAGCACCGGGACGTTCTTGAACAGCTTGGTCACGAACTCGCGGGCCTGCTCGTCGCCGCCGTATTTCTGGCGTGCGTAGCCCCAGGCCGCCAGGTAATTCCAGCACGCCCCGCCCGAGGTTTTGGGGTTGGGCGTGATCACGCTGATGCCGGGCTTGACCAGGTCGTCCCAGTCCTTGATGCCCTTGGGGTTGCCCTTGCGGACCACAAACACGATCGTCGAGGTGTACGGCGTGCTGTTATCCGGCAGACGCTTCTGCCAATCCTTCGGCAGCAACTGCCCCTTTTCGTGAATGGCGTCGATGTCATAAGCCATCGCCAGGGTCACGACGTCGGCCTCCAGCCCGTCGATGACGGAGCGGGCCTGTTTGCCCGAGCCGCCGTGCGACTGTCGAATGGTGACGGTAGCGCCCGTCTTCTCTTTCCAGTGCTGGATGAAAGCCGCGTTGAAGTCCTGGTACAGCTCGCGCGTGGGGTCGTAAGAAACATTGAGCAGCGTCACGTCGCCCTGTTTGGCCGAAGCGGCCTGCTGCGCCGCCGCGTAATCATTGCCAACTAGCAGCGAAAAGCCGATCAGCGCCAACCCCAAAAGCGGCCCGACTTCGCGTGTCACGCTCAACTTGCAGCTACTTTTCCGCGCGTACGCGGCCTGGTTTGCCGCGTTGGTCTTGCTTGCGGTTTTGGTCATGCTTCACCTCGCTTGTTCCGTTTTTTGGCTATGCAAGCGCACAGTATCTCCGGCCGGCGCCTGACGCCGCTTTTTGTACCACTACGGGATGTACCCCAAAGCGCGCAGCCGCGCCCGGACGGCTTCCACTTCGGCGTCACTGAGGCCGGGCGGCTTGCGGTCGAGTTTTCCACCGGCGGCGACGTCCCGCAGGACGTAGGTAGCGAATTCGGTCACGCTGCGAAACCCGGTGCCCTCGATGAGTTTGCCGAGGTTGTCGTAGAGTTCGCCGGGGATTTTCATGGTCACCATGCGGTGTGGATCGCGTTTTCGCGGCGCCATTGGTGGATCACTCCGTTATGTCAGCGCTGGCCGCTGGGGGCTGCGTCTTTCAACTCCGGCTCCGCCGGGGCCAAGGCGGTCATCGGGCGGGCGCGACTCGCCGGGTGTCCGATACTCCTATTGGAGTGTAACGGCACTCCGGCAAGAGTGCAAGCGCGAAATGGGAGCGGGTTTGTTCGTGACGGGGAGGCGGTCTCATATAGGCCTCGTATTTGGGTTGGATGGCCAGTTTGCCAGATTGCCAAGCGGTTGCGGGTTTGTCCGATAAGTTCGGCATTTTGACTTCTGGAGGGCCAGGTTGCCAGATTGCCAAGGTATGCGCGCTCGAATTTGACAATGTGCCGATAACTCGCTGCGCGAGGGCAGGCGAGAGGTGAAAGGTGACAGGAGAGGGGGAGAGCAACGACGGCAAGCGCGAGCACATTCGGCACCTCCGCGCCCGGAAAGAGCGCATTCTGATAGGAATTCTAGAGACCTTTCAGCCTTCAGCTATCAGCCTTCCGCCGGAATTCAGCGGATTGTGCGTGGTTGCGCGCCAATGGCGGGGAGTGGGCAAAAGGCAGGAGCTATCAGCGAAGGCAACGCATCGGCGCAAAAACTAGCTGTGCCCCCGTTACGACCGGTGATCGGGCAGCGCTTGGCGGTTAGCCACGCCGCCTGCCCGATGGGGTTACACGCCGTTGCTGCGATTGCGCTCACTGGTGCACTCACTCGTTTTCGGGTTGTCGTTTTGCTCAGACAGGTACGGGTCAGCTTCGCCGAGGTGCGCGTTCCGGCGTCCGCTCCTGGCCAGTGCGTGCCACGTAGCGCCCCAGACCGCGAAAAGAACCATCTTCGGCAAGAGCCCTCCCCCGCGCTCCCAGCCCAGCAAGCCACCAATGACGGCGTAGACCAGCCCCTCCAGCGCGCACACGAGTATTGCTGCCACGTATCGCATTCATTATTCCGTTCGACTCTTCACGCGTTCACAAGGGGATATGACCACCGGGGCCACCATAACCCACCCGATGGCGCTCATAACCGAGCGAACGCCCCAGGACATCGTTGAAAGGCGCCCCGCTGCAATAAGTACCGCACCCCCGCGGCGTTACAATGCCCGCATGGAGCCGGACCGTCCATTCCGCTGCACAACTCGCGGGTGCGCCGGGACGTTTGACGAAGAAGCACGCTACTGCCCGGTTTGCGGCAAGCGCGTCCGGCACGCCAAGCGAATGAGCGCGCCGGCAGACAACACGCCCAAGGAAGAGACAGTCTCGTTCCGCTCGCTGAGAGACGACCTCCTGGCGTTGTTGGCCATATACGCCGCGTGCATTTTGGTCGTCCTATTCGTGCATGGATGTTGAGGCGTTCACGAGCGCCACAATGCCGGCCCGGATCGGCTCCGGCGGCCCCGGGCACGCATCCACCACGGCCGCCAAGTCCGGCGGAAAAGCCGCTCGCGCCCGCCCATTTGGTCCAGTATTTGGTCCAGCCGCCCGCCCGCCCGCCGTTCGAAAGTCCCGTTTTTCAAGTCCTTCCGGCGCGCACGGCGTAGGGTGTGCGTTGAATAAACCGCATCTACAATTCTGGCCCGCGATCTGGCACGCTGGCGGTCATGAGTCGAGTAGATCGACCGCGGAGTCAGTGGCGCAGGCTGGTCGAGGAGCAGCGGGCCAGCGGGCTGAGCGTGCCGGCCTTTTGTCGGGTTCCAGGCGTTGAAACGCCTGGCGGCAATCGTTGGCCTTCCGGGCGAGGACGGCTGGGGTGCGGGAGGGCATGGGCCGGGTTTCAGGCGTTGAAACGCGTGGCAACAATTGCTCGCCCTCCGGGCGCGGACGAGGAGGGGAAGATGAGGGGTGCGCTGACGATCGAGTTTCCGGGCGAAAAGGTTCGCGAAGTGGCGGGACGTGTGTAACGGGGACGCAGCCGTGCCACACTGAGCTGCGTCCCTGTTTCACACGGCTAAGGTACGTCCCCGTTTCACACCCGTTTCACACTGGCTATGGGTGCGCTTCGGCCATCATGCTGCGCCAGCCCTTGATGCCGCCATTGAGAATGTAAACGTTGGTATAGCCCTGGCTCGCGTACTGGGCTGCCCGACGGGCAGCAGTGCCATCGCGGGGTCAGGCACAATAGAAAACGATCTCACGCCCCTGCGGCAGGCTGCCAAGCCCCTTAAGGAACTCGTTGTACGTAATCGCGCCCTCAATTGCGTTGCTGCGGCACTTCTCGTCGTTGGCATAAGCGCAGACCAGCAGCGGCGGGTCAGCACTCGCCAGCCGTTGGCGCAGCGACTGCGGGTTGATTCGTTTTGGTCCGCCAGTATCTTCTGCCGCGACGCCCGGCGCCGGTGGTGTGGCCTCGAGCTCCGAAACCGGCGTGACAGCGGGCTGCGGGGTCACGGCGTCGGGAGGCAACGCGACGGCGTTGTCCTGTGGCGCAATTACCGTGGGCTGTTGGGTCGCGACGGCGCTGTCCTGCGGCGAGACGGCCGGAGCGGCCTGCTGCGCGACAGGGCCGGCCGATGCGGCGGAATTCAAGTCACCGGATGCGCAGCCAGGCAGGGCCACAAGTGCAATGCACAACAACGACGTACACCAGATTTTCACAACACGTGTCAGCATACAGCTCCAGAATGTTGTTTTGGGTAGAGAGCAGACTCGCATCCCGACTCCCTAAAACCCCCCAGTCCACATAGCCTTCTTTACATCGCGGTCATGACAGTTTGTTAAATTGCGCGTGACAGGCCCGTAAGCCGAACTTTGGGCTTCAGGGGGCGGCACCGATGGGTTCCCGTTTCGCACGCAGTTAACAGGTAAAGAGGCTTGGGCCTCAAGAAATGGCACCGGGCCGTTTTAGCGGGGCCGGGCAGCGCGGTTAGAACTGATGAGCGTTTGTGGCCACACGGCGGGCGGCACCGTTGAGGCTCAGGCCTCAACGGCGGCACACGGGGGGGGCCGGTGGTGCGCCGATAAACTGGCGTACGCGGGGCGGTTTACGGTGGGCCATTTTACGCGGGTCCGGCGACGATGTTACAACTGATGGGCGTTTGTAGGTACACGGGCGGGCGGCACTGTTGAGGCTTAGGCCTCAACAGTGGCACACGGCGAGGGCGGTTGGAGTGCGGGAGGGGTACGCGGTTCCAGGCGTTGAAACGCATGGCAACAATCGCTCGCCCTCCTGGCGGGGATGATTCTTGGGGCAACGTCCGGGCGGAATGGGCGGGGCGGCTGCCGCGGGCTCCCGCGGCGGGCAGGGCCGGTGCGGACACGCCGGCGTGAATTGCGGGGCGAGGGCCGGGTATAATCCGCGGTGTGTCGTCGCCGCTTTTGCTTGCAGTTGAGACTTCTCAGGCCCAGGGCAGTGTCGCCCTGGCGGCCGCGGGGCGGATTGTTGCCAGCCGCGGGCTTTCGGCCGAGCGGCGGCACGCGAGCGAACTGCTGCCGGCCATCGCCGAATTGCTGCGCGAGACCGGGCACCAGCCGGCCGACATCGGCACGTTCGCCTATTCCGCCGGCCCGGGCAGCTTCACCGGGCTGCGCGTGGCGGCCACGCTGGGGCAGATGCTGCAATCGGCGCTCGGGTGCGGCGTGGTCGCGGCGCCGACGCTGGAAGTGATCGCCCGTAACGCTCTCGGCTACGTGCCCGAATCCGCGGCCGGCACGTTTCCACCGGCTCGGGCTCCGCAGCGCGTGGCGGTGATCCTTGACGCACGCGGCGGGCGAATCTACGCGGCAATGTTCGAGCTGCGCGAATTACAGGTGGACGAGATCGCGGTGCTCCAACCGGCCGGGGCGTTCGAGCCTGCCGCCTGGTTCGCGCAACTCGGCGCGCCCGATTGGGTCATGGGCGAGGGGCTGCGAAAGCATGGAGCGGCAGTGGCGGCGACCGGCGCCCACTTGCTCCCGGAGCAGCTCTGGACGCCACGCGCTGAAAACGTGGCGGTCATCGGCAGCCGGCTTGCAGAAGCCGGGCAATTCTGCCGTCCGGACCAGATCGTGCCGCACTACATTCGCCCGCCGGAGTGCGAGGAAGTCTACGAGCAGCGGCGGGCCGAGGCCCGGCGGCGCCGCAACGAGTGATTTGCGAGGAGTGCGAAACGTCAGGCGCTGCGCCGCCGTGCGAGCGCCAGGGCCGTCGCGCTCAGCAAAGCAAGCAGTGCAGACGGCTCCGGAACAGTGCCGTGCAGAACGAACGGCAGAGCATACGGCCAGCCTTCGGACAGGGGCGGCGAGTATCCCTCGCGGCCCTCGAACCACACACGTGGGCCGGCGGCGCTGCCGTCGATCGAGTTGAACAGGCGTGCATTCTGGTTGAAGGCGGACTCGCGCGGCGTAACGAGGGGAATCCAGCAGCGCGGCGACGGGGTAGCGGCGCCGATGAAGGACCATTCGAGCCAGTACTGGCCAGCCTCGAGCCGGCCGCCATCAGGCAATCCGTCCAGCGAGACGGTGTAGGCGTAGACCGGGCGGACAGTGCTGGTGCCGCTGGGGCTTTGACGGTGACAGACGAACTCGCCCGGGCCGGCGTCGAGAACGAGGGGTTCGGCCATGAGCGGCTGAGGCAGGGGGTCGGGTACGGGCGGTGGCGAGCCGGCGGAATAGGGAGTTGCGTTCCAGATGTTGATGCGGACGGTCTCGATGGTCGGAGTGGTCTGCGAGGTCTGGAAAGCGAACAGGGTCACCGAGTCGAGGTCCCAGCCGCCGGCGGGCACGAAGAAGTCCTCCGCGACGGCGGTGTTGTCGGCGTAAGTGGCGCCGATGCCGGTCGTGGAGTACACGAAGGAGCTGCCGGGCATGGTGAAGCCTTCGGCCTGGCTGATAGGCAGGCCGGCGATAGAGCCGGTGCCGCCGGTGGGATTGGTGATGAAGGGGCCGTTGTCGAAGAGCACTTCGGCGCGGGCACCGGAAGCGGCGAGGACGGCGACGGCGAACAAGGCGGGCAGATGTGTGAAGATGCGGGTCATTTTTTCTCCTCCTCGGCGGTAATGATAGCCGGAGGCCGGGCGGGGGGAAGGCGACGAGGAATTGAGAGTGGTCGGACCACAGATGCGTCCCCGTT
>JAAYXS010000245.1 GCA_012515775.1 Phycisphaerae bacterium | reverse complement strand
TAACGCAATCGGGAGCCGCCGGTCGGCTAACCCTCGGACCGTCGTGCGAAACGGGGACGCAGCTAGTTTATTAGCGGCAGCTTCGGTAACGCAATCGGGAGCCGCCGGTCGGCTAACCCTCGGACCGGCGGACGCCGTACGTGCTCGCCGGCCTGGACGCCCTTCCGTCCATGGCCATCCGAATTACCGCCGGGAGCGTAACCCGCCCCGGCCCAGTCATCGCCAGCCCCAGGACGACAAACGCCAGCGTGAGTGGATATTCCATCCCGTCGTGCTCGCCAGAGAACGCCTGCGGGTGCACGAGGAAGCACGCCACCATCATGGTGACGAACAGCGGGATCGCCAGCACGCGCAGCCCGATTCCGGTCAACAGCGACAGCCCGCCCACGAACTCGGCCAGCGTCGCCAGGGTTGCCGCCAGCAGCGGTGCGAGGACGCCCCTCGCTGCCAGGAACTCGCCGAACGTTCCCAAACCGGGGCCGCCGAACCATGCAAACAGCTTCTGACTGCCGTGAAAGAGGAAAACGATTCCCGGCAGCACGCGGATCAGAAACAGCCCGACGTCCAAGGATGTTACTTTGGCCGGTGCCACCGCTGTATCCGGCAACGCTGGTTCAATCGCCATTCAAGCCTCCATTCATCCGCTCGCGCCCGCGGTTCGGCCGCGGTGCCGGGCGTGGTTAATCCAACTGGAACAGCGGCGTCGAGAGATAGCCCTCGCCCGCCGACGCAAATACTGTCACGATCATATTGCCCTTGGCGCCTATTGAGGGGGGAGAACATGCGCGGCGTTACTTTGTTGACGGGATGGCTGAAGCCCGGGCTTACGGGCCTGTCACGTGCAATTTAACAAACTGTCATGACCTCGCTGTAAACAAGACTATGCTGTAAGAGGATTATTTGTATCGGGGGCGTTCTGGGAGTCGGGATGCGAGGCTGCTCTCTGCCCAAAACAACATTCTGGAGCTGTATGGTAACACGCGTTGTGAAAATCTGGTGTGCGTCGTTGTTGTGCACTGCACTTGTGGCCCTGGCCGGCTGCGCCTCCGGTGACGGGAATTCCGCCGCATCGGCCGGCCCTGTCTCGCAGCAGGCCGCTCCGGCCGTCTCGCCGCAGGCCAGGGCCGCGGCGCCACATGCGGCGCCGCAGCCCACGGTAGTGCCCACGCAGGACAGCGCCTCCGCGGCGCAACAGCCCAAGGTAGTGGCCACGCAGGACATCGCCCCCGCGGCGCAGCAGCCCGCGGTCACAGTGCCGCAGGACAGCGCCGTCGGTGCGCAACAGCCTACGCTTATTGCGCCGCAGGACAGCGCCGTCGCGCCGCCGCCCAGTGCCGTGACGCCGCAGCCCGCTGCCACGCCGGTTTCGGCGGTCGAGGCCACACCACCGGCGCCGAGCGTCGCGGCAGAAAATCCTGGCGGGCCAAAACGAATCAGCCCGCAGTCGGTGCGGCAACGGCTGGCGAGCGCTGACCCGCCGCTGCTGGTCTGCGCTTATGGCAACGACGAGAAGTGCCGCAACAACGCCATTGAGGGCGCGATCACGTACAACGAGTTCCTTAAGGGGCTTGACGGCCTGCCGCAGGGGCGTGAGATCATTTTCTACTGTGCCTGACCCCGCGATGGCACTGC
>JAAYXS010000244.1 GCA_012515775.1 Phycisphaerae bacterium | reverse complement strand
TGCAGAGCCGGCACGTGTTGAGCCGGAAGTCCGTCGCCGGCCTGAGGGCAGGTCAGGCCAGGCTACAAATAGGCCGTCCGCCGCGCCGAGCGACTACTGCCTTGATGCAAACACAATGCCAGCCTGCTGCGCAGCGCGGGACTGCGCCTAACACTTGTGAAACCCAGAGCTTAGCGTCACGCCGCCAGGAGTCGCGGCCCGCGCCGGGCGGCCCGCCGTTTCGCCGGATGGCGGCGGAAACTGCCATTCTGACAGGCGCGCCAGCAGATTGGTAGGGGCCGCGCCGGTTGCCTCGTCGTGACCGACCGGCTATCGTGGCTGGCGATCCAAAAAGAGAAGCGTCCCTTTACGCTCCTTGCCATGCGATCGGGGACGGAGAGCCTTCAACCTTGACCCAGACGAGGTTCACGGAGTGAGCGACACGGTCCTAACCCCAGCCGCGCCGGTCCCCAGCGTACTGGCCCAGCGCCAGCCAGCGGTTCCTAAGGCCCGGTCGCGCAAGGCTTTCTGGCGCATGCTGGCCCTCGTGCGGCCACACCGGCGGCGGATGACGTTGGGGATCGTTCTCGGGCTGGGCGTCGCGTTGACATACGCGGCCAGCCTCGGCGGGCTCCTGCCGGTCCTCAGAGTTATCATCAACGACCAGACGACCTTCCATCAGACCTTGCTCAAGGCAGCCGGCCAAGAGGTCGTGTTGGCCGATGGGACCAAGGGACTACACTGGTATGCACCGGTCCTCACGTGGGCGGCCCAGTTTTTCCCCGACTCGCTGACTCCTAAAGCACAAATAACGACGCTCCTGATCCTGATCTCAATTCTCGTGCTGGTAAATTTGGTCGGGAATGTCCTTCGCTGCGCATCGACGTACTTCGTTCTGGATGCTTCCAATCGCATGATGATGGACCTGCGCCGTCTCATGTACCGCAAGGCCCTGCGCGTGCCGGTAAGCCAGCTCTCAGGGGATGTTTCCAACCGCGTCAGCCAGTTCATGTCCGACGCGCGCGAGATGTTTGCCGGTGTGACCACGCTTTTCGGCAAGGTGGCGCGCGAGCCGCTCAAGGCCATTTGCGTGCTGGCCGTCGCACTGTACATAGACCTGCGGCTAACGCTGCTCGTATTGGCCGTAGCTCCTCCGGCCGTGCTCATCCTGTGGTATTACGGTCGCAAGATTCGCAAGGCTGTGGTGCGGCTTCTCCAGGGCTACGGTGCAATGCTAAGTTCGCTTGAGGAATCGCTGCAGGGGATCGACGTAGTCAAAGGCTACGCGCGTGAGAACCACGAGCGCAAGCGGATGTGGCGGCTCGAACGGCAAATGCTGAAACAGAACCTCCGCCTGGCCTGGATTGAGGCGATCAGCTCGCCGGCGATCGAAGCAGTTGGGGTGATATGTACGGCGGGGGGCGTGGTCTGGTTGGCCTGGCGCCAGTTCCATGGCGACATAGAAGCTGATCACTTCATCACGATGGTAGCGCTTCTGGCGGCCATGCTGGACCCGGTGCGCAAGGTGGCCAACGTGTACAACGTGGTGCAGCGTGCCGGCGCCGCATCTTCGCGGATTTTCGAGTTTCTGGACCAGCCCGAAGAGAGTTCACCGCCGCAGGCGAAAATTTTGCCGCGTAACGGGGCGCGTGCCGTGCGTTTTGAAAACCTGCGCTTCCGTTACACGCCGCGGCAGGAACCGCCGGCCCTGGACGGTGTCACGCTCGACGTCCGCCCGGGTGAATGCCTGGCCATCGTCGGCCCGAACGGCAGTGGGAAATCCACGCTTTTGAAGGTGCTGCCGCGCTTGCTCGAACCGCAGGAGGGTCGCACCACCATCGATGGGATCGACGTGCGGGAACTGAGTTTGAAGAACCTGCGCGAACAGATCGCCGTGGTAACTCAACGCCCGGTCATCTTCGCCCGCTCGGTCCGCGAGAACATTGCGTACGGCAACGAGCGGGCCAGCCTGGACGAGATTCGGGCCGCCGCCCGTCAGGCCTACGCCGCCGAGTTCATCGAGCAGTGGCCTGACGGTTACGAAACACCGCTGGGGGAGTTTGGCAGCGCGCTTTCGGGCGGACAGCGGCAGCGGATCGCCATTGCGCGGGCCTTTCTTAAGCCCGCTTCAATCCTCATCTTTGACGAAGCCACCAGCGAGGTCGACGCCGATAGCGAACACAAAATACATGCCGCATTAAGCAAATTGCGCGAAGGTAAGACGACTTTTTTGATCGCTCATCGCCACACGGTAATGGAAATGGCCGACCGGCTGGTTGTGATGAATTACGGCCGCATTGTTGACGTCGGGACGCATTCCGAGCTGATCGGGCGCTGCCCCCTGTATCAGGCTTTGTACCGATCCCCCGCCTCGCACTGAGGACCGGGACGACCATCCCCCGAATTCGGTTTAACCGTACTACCATAGACTCCAGCGAGACGCTATGATGTACGCCCATCACCGTGGGAGCCGACGGCGGTCGCCGGGCCTGCGGCGTGGCTCCCGGTCGGTAGCCGAGCGGGGCCAATGGCGGCTCAGGCGCGAG
>JAAYXS010000243.1 GCA_012515775.1 Phycisphaerae bacterium | reverse complement strand
GTCATCGGCGGCGCCGTGCGGCAGTGCGGCGCGGCCGGTGCGAGAACCGCGCAGCCTGACAATCCTGCCGCGAGCGGAGTCTGGGCGGGCCAATGTGGACGGACTTCGGCCGGCGGGCAGGGCCGAGAGTCCGGTAAAGGTGTTGCTGCGACACTTGGAGCCGATCACCTGGGCGTATTTCGATTTTCTACTGGTGAACGGGATCACCTGGCTCTGGTACGTGCTGATGATCTCGGGGCGGCCTACATATGCTTGGGTATTCGGACCGTGGATGACCGGGCTTATCTTCGGAAGCTGCATCACGCTGGCGGGACTGGTTTTCGGACTTTATGAGCGCAAAACGCTGTGCGCGCGAACTCGGATTCTGGTGCGCTCGGCGCTTACGGTTGGAGCCGGGTTGGTTCTGGCCTATGCGTGCATTTTCCTGTTCTTCTACGGCGACACGAGCCGGTGGTTGGGCTTAGCGGTAGGCGCCATGTACTGCGGGACGGCGTTGCCCTTGCGGCTGGCCGCGCATGAGGCAGTCCTGAGCCGCAGCCGGCGGGCTTTGTGCGTGGGGTACGAGGCGTCGGTCCGGAAGCTGGCGGCGTTCCTGGAGCGCGCGGTGCGTCCGCCGGTGCGAATTGTGGGGTATGTGGACGTACCGCGGGAGCCGGGCCAGAACGGGAGCGGCGGCGGCGGAGCTGGATGCGGCCCGGAGGAGGGAGGGGGCGGGCGGTTACCGCGTCTGGGCAGAGTTGACGACATCGGCCCGGTGCTGGTCCGCCATCAGATCGATGAAGTCATCGTCGGCAGCGAGGTGACGGCGCGGCCGGACGTGGGACACGCGGTGCTGGCGTGCTTGGATCATCGCTGCCGCGTTACCGACCAGCCGACGTTTGTAGAGAAGCTGCTGGGAGAGGTGCCGGCCGAGAACATCGATGCGCAATGGTTCCTGCTGGCGGACGTGCAGGGCAGCGGCGGTTATGAGACGGCCAAACGGGTAGTCGACGTACTGGCCGCCGTGACGGGGCTGGCAGTGGCGTCGCTTTTGTGGCTGCCGATTGTGCTGGCGATTCGGCTGGAAAGCCGCGGACCGGCGCTGTTCCGGCAAAAGCGCGTCGGGCTGCACGGGCGAGAGTTCACGTTGTTGAAGTTCCGGACGATGCGGCTGGATGCCGAGCAGCAGGGGGCGCGCTGGGCGGAGCGCAATGATCCGCGTGTCACGCGCGTCGGGCGGTGGCTGCGGCTGACGCGGCTGGACGAGTTGCCGCAGCTCTGGAACATACTGCGTGGCGAAATGTCGATCGTCGGGCCGCGGCCGGAGCGGCCGGAATTCGTGGAGCAGCTAAGCCGGGTAATTCCGAATTACCGGCAACGGCACCTGATCAAGCCCGGGCTGACCGGCTGGGCGCAGATTCACCTTGGTTACGGGGCGACGGTAGATGATGCACGGCGGAAGTTGTGCTTCGATTTGTACTACTTGAAGCACCGTTCGATTGACTTGGACCTTTCGATTTTGATTCGCACGTTAGGGACGTTCCTGCTCGGGGCGCGTTGAATCCAACGCGGGGGCCGCGGGAGCAGAAGAGAGGGGGGGCTCGCTTTGGCGGGTCCGGGCCAAGGCGGCATCCGTAACGGCGCAAGCGCGGTGCATCGACGAGAGCACCATGTGCAAGCGGTTTTCGAGGTGTTGCAACTGCTGCGTGAAGTGTAACGGAACAATCGAGTCGGCATGACGCGGCACGTAAAGACCGCCTCCAGAGGGTAAGCTAAGCCCGCGCGGGGCACTGCTAAGGCCGGTGAGCGGCGGCGTCCGGGAGAGCCGGGCGGCCGCGGACGCTTGCGCGGCCGGAGGCTGCAAAGCCGGCCGATTGAGGAGCTTGACGCTCTTCCACACGGTGTGCAGGGGCTGTCGCGCGCCGTTAACGGCGTGAGCCGCGGCCAGTATGTCCGCGGCGGTGATGCGTGTCCGTCCGGCGCTCATGGCCTCCAGCATGGCGTTTTCGCAGAGCTGATTGAGACAGGCAGGGATGCCGCGTGTCAACCGGTGCATCTGGTCGAGCGCCTCGGAGGTGAAGAGGTC
>JAAYXS010000242.1 GCA_012515775.1 Phycisphaerae bacterium | reverse complement strand
CTGGGCCGTTATCCCGGGGGCGAGCCGCAAACACTGCCGCGCATCACGCCGGAGAAGATGCGTGAGCACTGGCAGCGTCACTATCACGGCGGGCGGATACAAGTGGCGGCGTCCGGTCCGATTGATGCGGAAAGTCTGGCGCGTCACGTGGACGCGGCCTTCGCGGAGCTGGCCAGCCCGCGGCGGGAGGGGCGTGAGCCGGCGGCGTTCGAATTCCGGCCGGGGCGCGAGCACCAGCAGAAGGAGCTGGAGCAGGAATACGTGGCGATTACGCTGCCGGGATTGCCGAAAACCGACCCGCAATTCCCGGTCGAGCAGATGTTATTGCGCGTGCTGGCGGGCGGGATGAGCGGGCGGCTGTTCACCGAAGTGCGCGAGAAGCTCGGACTGGTATATTGGGTGGGGGCGTGGCACGAGCAATTGCGCGGCAAAGGCATAATTCACCTCGGGGCCAGCACGACGCCGGAGCGGGCGCACAAGACGTTCGACAAGTTGCTGGAGGAACTGGGGCGCATCGCGGAAGACCTCACGGAAGCTGAAGTCGAACGGGCGCGCACCGGTCTGATCGCGCATTTCCAGACTGAAGACGACCTGACCCGCTCCCGCGCCGCGGGCCTCAGCGATGACCTCTTCCATTTCGGTCGGCCGGTCGGGTTAGCCGCCAAGCTGGAAGCCCTGCGGGCCGTGACGCGTGACGACATGCTGACTTACGCGCGGCGGCTGCCGCGTGACCAGCTCTGCATTGCGACGCTCGGGCCCCGTGAGTTGTAGTGCTGGGCGCCGGTCGAGTCGCCGAGCGCAACCCGGGCACATTGCCGACGGTCTCATAATAGGGTGCGAATTTCGGGCGGGATTATCGGCAGCATGATTAGGGGGTGCCCGCGCCGCGTGGGAGTCAAGTTGTCCTCCGATTACCTCGATTCAGTAAAGGATCGACGCGTTGTTGCGGCTTCGGCGGCGAACGCGCGCCCTGAAGCGCGCCCCGTTTGGCCGGCCAGGCGAGCAAGTTGTGCGTGGCGCCCAGCCGGCGACCGCGCGCGCTCCGACAGCCGGACGGCGCCTACGGAAAGGCTAATCAATGGATGCCCGACGGGACCAGGCCGCCGAGAGGGACAGCCCGGACCTCGCCCGGCAGATGGACGAGGTCGCCGCGGGCATTTCGTCGATCACCGAGAATTGGGGCGTGCTGGCCGAGAAACTGGCCACCTTTCAAGCTGCCCTGCAGCTCCGGTTGGAAGAATTGAGCCAGCGCGAAGCGCGGCTTTCGGATCGCGAAGCCGGCCTGGCGGATCGCGAGGCCAGCGTCGCGGCGCGCGAAGCCGATCTGGAACGCCAGAGCAAAGAACTGGCCGACGCCAAGCAAGAACTGGAAGTGGGCGGGGGCGAAATCAGCGCCTGGCAACAGGAACTGGAGCAAATGCAATCGGCTCTGGAAGCGCGCGCGGCGGAGCTGGAGGCTGCAGAAACCAGGCTCGCGGCCCGCGAGGAGGCGGTGCGCAAGTTCCAAGCCACCCTGGCCGGGCTGATGCAGGCGTTCGGCACGGCGGTCCCGAGCGACTTGATGCAAGCGCAAGCTCGGTTAAGCGATTCAAGCCCCGATCCGGCGCCGGTGGCATCCGAGGACCCGCCCCCGGAGCCTCCCGCCGGGGACGAAGCGGAGCCGGACCTCATGTCGCAAGTCATAGAACCATCGGACGACGCTACCGCTCTCCCAGAATGCGATGATGCCGAAACAGAGGGG
>JAAYXS010000241.1 GCA_012515775.1 Phycisphaerae bacterium | reverse complement strand
GCAAAACGGCTTGGCGTTCGCCAGGATCACGGCGCCCGCGACCAGAAACAGCACCGCGGTCGCGGCTCTTCGTTGCCTTCGCGGCAGCCGGATCAGCATTTCGGCCGGCCCAACCGCCTCGGACTCGGCGCACGGCCGGCGGCTGGCCAGCACGATGTACCAGATGTAGATGCCGAGGAAGACCAGGCCGTCGTACCAAGCCAGCGTGCCTTTGATCGGTATGACGAAAGCGTACGCGGTGGCCAGCCCCAGGAAGAGCAACTCGGTGCAACGCTCGTGACCGATGCGCACGGCTCGGCGGAAGCGCCACCAGTAGAGCGCTGCGACCAGCCCCCAGGCAACGCCGATCAGCAGCCGGTTTGCGCCAGTCATGTTCGCGACCGCGTAGTGCGCGTACGCGGCGCCCTCGTGTTGGCCGGCCTGCCACGTGAAGTACATATCAACGGCGTACTCGGGCAGGACGGTGAGCACGGCCACGACGGCCAGGGCCAGGGCTTGCGACACGTCGGCTTGGGCCGCGTCACAGGCCCACAGCAGCAGGAACGACGCACCGACAATCGCGGCTCCGGAAGTCACGGCTGCCAGGGCCGGGTCGAGCGGCACGCCCGCCAAGCGCAGGACGGTGCCTGGCAGGGCTGCGGCGATGGCGATCGCAAAGGGCAGCAAGGGCTGACGCTGGCGGGGGAATCCGCGGCGCTTGGCCGTCAGATCAGCTAAGACAGGCAAAGGCATCGGTCCGATGATACGAAAAATTCTCCGCCACGGGAATAGCTCTGGAGGCGCGCTTGCAGGTTGTGGGCGATAATTTCGCCACCGGCGGGCGTGGTTGCTCAGGTCGCCGGGTCATTTTGACTTTTGGCCGGCTATGCCTCGTGTTATACTGTGGCTGTCGTCACGTGCCGCCCGATTCTTCGGTGGTTTGGTCGCACGCACAATCGCGGAGGTGGATAATGAAGCTCGGTTCTGCGGGTTGGGTCTGCATTTGGTCAGTTGTATGCGCGGGCGTCTTGCCGGGCGCCGTGGCGGATACGTTGCTGGTGCCGAGCCAGTACGCGACGATTCAGCAGGCTATCGAAGCCGCGCTCCCGGGTGATGAAGTCGTGCTCGCCGATGGCGTGTATGTGGGTCCCGGCAACAAGGACCTTGATTTCGGCGGAAAGGCCATCACGGTTCGCTCGGCCAGCGGCGATCCTGCGTTGTGCATTATTTATTGCCAGGGCGCCGGGCGGGGCTTTTACTTCCATAGCGGCGAGACGGCGGATGCGGTTGTCCGCGATCTGATGATCGTGGAGGGCGCGGGCGAGTATGGCGGAGGCATCTACTGCGAGACTGCCAGCCCGACGCTGATCAACTGCGTGATTATCAGCAACGCGGTTGAGTTCCAGGGGGGCGGCATGTACTGCTGGGATGCCGCTCCGACGCTGATCGGTTGCCGGTTCAAGGGGAACGTCAGCGGGAACCAGGGCGGCGGGCTGTACTGCGAAAACGCCAGGCCGACGCTGATCGACTGCACGGTCTGGGGCAACACCGCCGAGTACGGGGGCGGGCTCCACTGCGACCACGTCGCTGCGAAACTGACCGACTGCACCTTCCGGGGCAACACCGCCTACTACGGCGGCGGCCTCTGGTCAGAGAGGTGCAGCATCGACCTCAGCCATTGCACGTTCACAGAGAACAATCACGCCTACGGTGGCGCGGTATACTCCACCGCCTCAATTCTAATGCTGGATAACTGCTCGATCTGCCGGAACCAAGGGAATTACGGGGCCGGTCTGTACCTCTCGGCTTCCTACAGTGCGACCCTGACGGATTGTGAGCTTAGCGCTAACCTGGCCAGGCACAGCGGCGGCGCCGTGTACAGCAGCAGAGACAGCTCCGTGACGCTGACTGATTGCACGCTGACCGGCAACAGGGCCAGCTACGGCGGTGCATTGAACTGCGGACAGGGTTCCGCGGTACTCGCCCAGTGCACCCTCGTCGGCAACATGACCGAGAGCTCCGGCGGCGCCGTCTACTTTTCCCGATCACACGGCACGGTGACAGCTTGCACATTGGTCTACAATATAGCGGGCGGAAGTGGCGGCGCTGTGTATTGCTCTGATTCGACGCCGACATTCAATGCTTGCACATTCTCGTTCAACATCGCCTCTTCTTACGGTGGCGGGCTCGATCTATCGGGTTCTGAGGCAACCCTGAATAACTGTGCGGTCACGCACAACAGGGCGCAATACGGCGCGGGCATCTACTCCGCATGGTGCAGCCCAGCTCTGCTAAACACACTGATCGGCGGCAATACGGCAGTCGTCGGGGGCGGCGGACTCCGAGTCTATGAGTCTAACCCTACGCTCGACAACTGTATTCTGCTTTCAAACTCGGCTGCCGACGGTGCTGGATTGGCGTGTTATGACTTTTCCAGCCCTATACTGACCAATTGCACGGTTGTCGGCAACGTTGCTTCTAGAAATGGCGGCGGCATCTACTGTGAAGGCTCGTTCAACAATCCGATTCTAACGAACTGTATCCTGTGGGGCAACACTGGCGGCCAAATATCGGCTCCTTATGGAGGCAGTCCGATTGTGACGTATTGTGACGTGCAGGGCGGCTGGACCGGGACGGGAAACATCAACGCAGACCCCAAGCTGGCATTGGAGAACGACGGCCACTTGTTGGCCACCTCGCCGTGTATAGACCGCGGTACGGACACGCCCGCGGGCGGTCTGCCGCCTGAGGATTTCGACGGCAATCCGCGTTCGGTGGACGGTGATGGCGACGGATTGGCGTCCGCGGATATGGGTGCGTATGAATTCGTCCCGGGAGCGCCCAGCCTTGCGGTCGCTCCTACGGTGTTGCGCTTCACGCTAGCGCCTGGGCAGAGCGGGTCGCAAACCATACAGATCCGCAACAGCGGCCCGGACACCCTGGCATGGCAAGTACACTGCGACGCCGATTGGCTGACCATAGACCCCGCGGCGGGCGAGTCTGCCGGCCAGATCGACACTGTGACACTGACGGCGTACGCCGGCGACCGCGCTCGAGGCACGTACATCGCCACACTCTGGGTTGAGGCGCCCCTGGCCTGCCGCCCGCACATGCCCGTACTCGTTATCCTGCACGTGACCGGCACGTTGCGCGTTCCTGCGGATTATCCCACGATCGAGGCAGCCATTTCGGCAGCGACGCCCGGTGACGTGGTGATGCTGGGCGACGGCGTGTACAGCGGCGACGGAAACCGGGAGCTCAATTTTGGCGGCAAGGCGATCACGGTGCGCTCGGCCAGCGGCAACCCGGCCACGTGTATCATTGACTGTGGCGGCGCGGGGCGCGGCTTCGAATTCCGAAGCGGTGAAGGCGTTGACTCGGTACTCCAAGGCGTGACAATTCGCAATGGGTACAGCGCCGATGACGGCGGCGCCGTTTATTGCAGATACTCCAGTCCGACTTTGCTCAATTGCTGGATAGTCAGTAGCACCACTGGCCGATCGGGCGCGGGGGTTTACGCGAGGTTTGCTGAACCACGACTGGTAAACTGTGTCCTCGTCGACAATTCGGCGGCGGCTTC
>JAAYXS010000240.1 GCA_012515775.1 Phycisphaerae bacterium | reverse complement strand
GGCCGCGTCCAGTAACGCTGAATCTCGATTTTGGCCGGAAGCAGAAGTTGACCAGCGGCCGAATCGGCACGGTCCAGTTCGATGGCCGTATCCGAGCGAGTACACGCGGTCAGCGCAGTTGCCGAGCCGGCCAAAAGCGCCAGCAGCAGGTGGTGCGCGAACCGTCCTGCCCCGGCTCGTCGTGCGGTTTGCGCTGCGGATTCGTTGGACGACACTCGTCTGTCGCTCATCTTAAAAACCAGCCCAAAAAAAGCCGCGCCAGCCCCTTATAACCGAACCCTTAAGGGTTGGCTACACTCCCATCCTTGCGGCGCCTGACTGGCTGGAAAGGGGCCTTGCTCAGATTCTCCGTTTGGGAGCCGGCTTGCGAGACGCGTGGAAGCCGGCTGACCGCGTGCGGGCCCGTTTTTGGCCGGCGCGCAATGCGGTCGCAGCTCTTGCCGGCGCTTTAAGCTCGGATCATTGTCATTGCCTTCGCCGGCGCTTCGGGGCTCGGATTGCGGTTCGCGCGGCCCTCTTTGGCGCTTCGAAATCGAAACATTGCGCTCGCTTGCGCTTCGGGCTCGGATTGCGGCCGAGCGCATTTCGCGCACGCAAATTCGCTAAATGCCATTACGTTCAACTCACTTCGAATTCAGGCGAGTTTCAAGGTCCGAATGCTAGACTACGCGCAGTGAGCGAGCGAGCGAGAGTGAGTATTTGATTGGCACGCTCGGGCGTTCCGGAAGTGGCGAGCACCGCGTCGGAAACCTGTTGCGAGAACAAAAGGTGAGACCATGATTAGGCCAATTGATCCGGGTGAAAACCCCTCCGTATCGGGAGAACAGACATCGCGAATCGAGGGGGTCGAGCGCTATGAGCGTCCGACCGAGCGGGTGGAGCGTGTCGAGCGCTACGAAGCCCCAGAACGTCGCCCCGACCGGGTCAGCGCGGCCGTCGGCGTGGCCGGCGCCGGCGTTTTGGCATTCGGCGGGATTCTGGCGCTGGCGCTGAGCATAATTGGGCTGGCCGGCTTCTATCCCGCCACTCTGGCGGCGATAGCTCTGCTGTGCTTGGCGGGCGCGCTGTTTCTCAAAGGCTGCGCAAGTGCGGCGCGGGTGCCGGTTTCTGAGGGGTTCGCCGGCTCCACCGTTTTCTCTTTGCTCGACTTGGGCCTGGGCACGACGATCGAGCTAGTCGGCGGCGCGGGCGGCATTGTTCTGGGAATTCTCGCGCTGGTGGGCATCATCCCCTTGAAGCTTCTGGCCATTTCGGTCATCGTCATCGCGGGCACGCTGATGCTGGCCACCACGCGCCCGGCACAGGGTTGGGGCGACAAGACGCGCGAGGCGATGCGGGTCGCCGTGCTCTCCACGGTTGGAGTGCAGGTCTTTGTCGGCGCGGGCGCAATCGTGCTGGGTATTCTCGCGCTCAACGATTACTACCCACTGACGCTGTCGCTAGTGGCCTTCCTGTCCATGGGCGCGGCAGCTCTGCTGGTCGGCTTGGCGGCCAGCGGCCAACTTGCGCAGGTGATTTCTCGTCGACGGCATCGTCACGACGTGGAGCCCGCGCGGACATAGAACTTCATTGCGGCCCTGCGACGGGCAATATTGAACCAGGCGGCAAACCCTGCGACGACTGACCAGTAGAGTCAGGCCGGCGCGGGGTTTACGCCAAATGGTCCGTCTGACCTCATTGACTCTTCCCCACCGCCACCAGATACAGCGGCTGCAAGCCGGGCGGCAGCTTCAATACTCGCGCGACTTCTGCGTCCTCAAACGCTCCCATCGGCACGCCGCACAGCTCGAGTGCCGTCGCCTGCAGGAGAATGTTCTGCGCCACGTGTCCCGCTTCCAGGAAGCAATAACGCTCGGCCCGCGGGCCGTATTTGACCGCTGTGCGGCTAACCTCCGCGCTTATCACGAAAACGGCCGGAGCATTGGCGGCTGTATCCTGCGAAAGAGCGGCGCGCGATAAGTCAGGCCGTAGGTCGCCGGCTAAGTGCGGCTCCAGGGTATGGGTTTGCGGTTTGTAGTGCTGCACGCCCGCGGGCGTCACGACGAACAGCTCGACCGGGTAAAGCGCTCCTGCCGAGGGCGCGGTTCGCTTGCCTTGTGCATCGGTAATTCCCTGCGCGGCCCAGCAGAGTTGCCCGAGCTGCGGCGGCGTCAGTG
>JAAYXS010000028.1 GCA_012515775.1 Phycisphaerae bacterium | reverse complement strand
GAACCAGCCAATTACTCCCGCCGATCAACAAATCACATGTTCTCACGCCGGTCCACTGACCGTCCGTCTGCCGAATCGCGTAGGTCAGGCGATTGTCCTCCGGTGCACTCCACAGCGCCACCAGCATCTCCTTCTGATCCGGGACCGCGCAGCATGTCAGGCCCAGTTCCGGCCCCAGCTCATCCAGGGGCCACGATGCCAGCAGGTTCGGCGCAGACCACTTCGCGCCGCTTAGGCGCCTTTCAACTAGCCGCGTCTCCTGCTGCGCATTGCGGTCTTCCGACCACAGCACCTCCAGTGCGCTTCCAGCCCGACCCGCGCAGAATGTCATGTGTGACATCGGCTCGGTGCAGGCTGCAATACTGAACGGGGGCGGTGGCGACGCCGAAAGTACATCGGCGACATGCGCCAGCTTGTCGCGCATGCTGGCTGTCTTAAGCAGCATGACCAGGTCGCACCCCTGTCCCATTGAGCGGGGCACAGCCACAAAATCCCAGGCACCATCCACATCGCCGCGCGCTTCGTAGACTGTCCGTACCGGGCTGACAGCCCCGTTCGAACCCAGATGCATGTGCTTGATTCGCCGCCTCTGGTGCCCGCCGAGAAAGGTGGGGAGTTCACCCTTCGGAAAATAGTACTCCTTCCAGAAGAACTCCAGACCCGCTCCCAGTGTAGCCGCACGAGCCACATGAGTATCAGCTCTTGTGACAACCCGTGGGCTTTCGAGCCGATGCGCGTCGAAAAGCATACCCCGATAGCATCACTCTCCCGTTCACGTAGGCCCAAGACAGCACACCACTTGTGGTCCACGTAGCATAGATCTTGAAGAAGGTTCGCCATCCAACTGGAACTTCCCGCGCCAAGTTCGGGGTGCAGCCCTGTGAACTCCACCCCCTCAAGGCTCAAGACCGCGAACCCGGCAAAACGTCCGGGTGGGAAAACGTCAGCCCAATCCGGATACGAGTGGTCCGACAGCAACTTGCCGTCCGGGTCTTTGCTGGGGGCACCCGACGGCAGGACTTCGTTGCTGCCCTCCACGCGCCAGACGCGCGCCGCCTCGTCCCACGACAACCACTTGCTGTCAAGGCCGCGCGTCCACACCACGCCGACCCGCGAGCCTCCGGCGCAAACCCGCGCGTCAAGCACCCAGGCATACTTGGGGATTTGCGCGCCCAACGGTCCATGCAGCTCGCCGAGCAGCCGCAGCGAGGAGGCATGCACCGCCGCCGCGCCCCAGCCGAACGCCAGTGCCGCCGCCACACAATGGGTAAGCCCCTTTACGCACGCCCGGCGCCCGACCTGCTCATCCTTTTTCTGCACAGAAACACCTCAACCGGGTGGTTGGACTCTCCGCGTCCTGCACTGGCGCTTGCCAATTGGATCATAGGCGTACTCGCGCGTCCAGCCGTACGGCCAGCCGCCCCTGCGCGTCGCGTCTTCTGGCCCGCCGCTGAGCGCAGTCGCCGCCCGCCCCCTAGTCGGTCAAAGTCATCGCCCACCAACAGTCCTCGGATCGAAGTCGCGACCACACTCGGGGCAGCGGGGTTGCGGTAATCCGTACAGCAGGTAGCCGCAGTGTGGACAGCGCGCTTCACGGCTCCGTCCCCTGTTACGACGACGCCCCAGTGCAGTCGCCGCCCACATTAACCCGCCAACCAGCGCGGTGAGAGCGCTGATGAGCACGGCGAGAAGTATCACAGGCACCAATGCAAGCGTCCAGTCACCCCACTGTAGCCGATCGGCCAAGTATCCAAGTGGGTAGAGACCCGTCACCACCGCAACAGTCGCGCAACTGCCAAGTAGGCACACATCGGCCCACTTGGAAGGTCGATGCGACCTCTTGAACCCACCGCCGCGGGTTGTGATGCGCACAGCGCAAACGAAGAGACCAAGTACCGACAGTAAGACGATCAACAGCGCCGCGCAGAAGAAAAAAAAACAGTTGGATCGGGCACCCTGCCTCCTAGATGGCCTGCCCGCAGGACAAGGTCCAAGTTATCCACCCCCGTGCTCGACGTCGCCACGTCGGCCCAGGGGCGGCCGGCGCTACCGCGATCTGCCCGGCCAGGTCCAGCCCCTAAGTGTACTGCCTTTTCCGGGACGACAACAATTATCGCCTACCAACAATCCTCGGATCGAAGTCGCGCCCACACTCGGGGCAGCGCGGCTCCGGCAGACCGTAGAGCAGGTAACCGCACTTCGGACATCTTGGCTCGATGCGTCGCCACCGTTTGCGTCGCTGCAACACCACGGTGAGAGACCAGCCGAAGCCGCCTGTTAGTAACAGCAGCAAGCTCACGAAAATCGCCCAAGCAAGAAGCGGCGCGTACACATACATACGGTTCCCCAGTTGCCAATAGGCCAGACGGGCCAGAGGATCCAATAGCAACAGAATCGTGGCGGTGCAGCCGAAGCCGGCCCAAAAGAGGGCAGCCCATCTTGATCTTGCCCGCGATCTTCTCAATCGATAATTCCCTCACTCCGCGAGAAAGAATGCAGGCACACCCCAGGGCCCGTCCTCGCGCAGCGCATACGTGTACTGGTTCAATTCGTTCGAGGCATATGTCGTCCGCACCGTCGGACTCTCCGCATCCTGCCACTGGCGATTGCCAGGTGAATCGTGTTCGCGCACGCGTCAGGCTTGGCCCTGCCCTTCTCTCGCGCCCTGCTCATGGCAGCGCACTGTGGCCGTCGTCGACCACAAAGCGGTGTTTGGCATAGTCATATACGAACCTATGGCGGTTAGCCCGATACCAGTCGTGCAACCGATCCTCCCATCCGGCGACCTGGCGCGGGGGCAGCGGCGAGTTCCTGTCAAACGCAGCTTGCAGCAACCTGCGGCAGGCCACCTGGTCGGCCTGTGAGGCATACACCTTCGCGATCGCGCCGTCGGGTTCGCCCAGGTACAAATCTGCCGCCAGCCGCTGCATTCTAACAGGGTCCCAGCCCTTCTCGAGCGAGGCCTCGCGGAATGCCAGTGCATCTGGTGCGACCTGCGCGAGCCATTCGTCGAAGTCCCGGTCGTATAGGCGATTGAACCACCTCAAGACGCGTGCGTCCACGATGCCCGGGAAGATCCCCCGCGCGCCGCACACTTCTGGATTGAACACGCGGTCAAAGCACCCCAGCACTAATGTCCCGTAGTCCGCGTTCCCTTCGCGGCACAGGCTCTCCGGGCTTTCGTCGGAGGATGGGGCTGTCGGCAGGTACGCGTTGACCAAAAGTGGAGGGGCTCCGGGCCTCAACTTTCCACTTCGTTGCGCGGTGCATAGGCAGCTCAGTACCTTTGGATTATCGCTATACGCCAAAATCCCGCAAACAATTCCCGCCAACTCGAAGTCACTTGTCTGCTCGAGAACTTCGATCAGTTCCGGCACACCGACGAGCCCCGGATTGCGATCTGCTCCTCGGCATAGGCCACCGGGAACAGCCGATCAACGCACTTCTCGCCCACAATGTCCAGACTTACGCCTTGAATCCGGTTGCGACGGTCGCTGTTGGTCTGGTCTGCTTTGGCCTTCGTGAGCAGCACTGCCAATGGCGTAGTGGACGGCACGGGCGCCGAAGCCCGGCACATGGTCAGCACAAGCACAGGCACCAGCGCCAAGCTCGCCACAACACCTAACCTTTATGATTTGCTTGCGCGTCACGGGCGACACCGACCGCTGGAGTTCCGGGGGCACGATATTCATTTCAGCCACTCGTCTCGCCTTTCGTCTAACGCTGACCGCTGCCGGGCGAAACAAGTCTACCATAGGCGCTGAACCTCTGCCCGTGTCCATACGACGACCTCAGTGTGAGCCGCGCAGCTCAAGGTCGCCAGCACAAACGACTCTCCGCGTCCTGCCACTGGCGACTGCCAATTGAATCGCGGGCCTACCCGCGCGTCCAGCCGTACGGGCCAGACGCCGCTGCGCCGTCGCCCCGTTACCAGGCCCACGCTGCAAGCGCGGACATGCCCCTGGTTAACGACCCCCAGATGCCGGCTGTTTGGCGAAGGCATGCGCGACCGGCGGCGGCATGCCGCGCCCCGCTGTCGCGGGCTTGGGCATGGCACCCAACCTGGTGACACCTGACGCCGCAGCACCCAACGCCGTGACAGGCCTCGTGTGGGTCGCGCGTCGGTGCGCTGCCCGCTGACCGTGCGGGCCACGGTCGCGGCGATTAAAATGCCTGTGCGAATGACGGAGCGGCTTTGGACGTAGCACTGTTCATCACCTGCCTGACCGACTCGTTCTTCCCACGCGCCGGGGAGGCGGTCGTGCGCGTCCTGCGGCACTTCGGCTGCCGCGTGCAATTCCCCGCCGGCCAGACCTGCTGCGGCCAGCCGGCTTACAACAGCGGGTTTCACGATGAGGCCCGCGTGCTGGCGCGGCGCATGATCGAAATCTTTGAACCCTACGAAACCATCGTCAGCCCGTCGGCCTCCTGCGTCGCAATGGTGAAGCAGCACTTCGCCCCCCTTCTGGCGGACGAGCCGGCCTGGCGCAGCCGCGCGGAACGGCTGGCCGAACGCGCGCACGAGTTCGCCACCTTCCTGGTCGACCGGCTGAACGTGGATATCGCCGGTCTGCTGCGCTTCGACGAGCCGGTCACCTTTCACTATCCCTGTCACGCGCGCGGCATATACGGCGCGGAGGATTTGCAGCGCTGGCTGACGCGCGACGGGCAGGTGAATCTGCGCCTGCCGCAGCACGTGGACTGCTGCTGCGGCTTCGGCGGCATGTTCGCCGTCGATTACCCCGAGATCAGCACGGCAATGCTGAACGACAAGCTCGACTTATTGGCGGCCACCGGCGCCCGGCTCGTAATCTGCAACGAAGGCGGCTGCACGCTGCAGATGGCCGGCGGAGCGCGGCGGCGCGGCCTGCCGCTGCGGTTCAAGCATATCGCCGAATGCGTGGCCGACTCGCTCGGCCTGATGAAGGACCGGCCGTGAGTTCGCGCGCCTTTCGCAAACGGGTAACCGCGGCAATCGCCGACCGGCGCGTGGCGGCCGCAGTACACCACGCCACCTGGCACAAGGTCGGTGCGCGCGCCGCCGGCATGCGGATGCTGCGAAATCCCGAGCGTCTGCGCGAACTGGCGGGACAAATAAAGCAGCACACGCTCGAACGCCTGCCCGAATACCTCGAGCAATTCACCGCCAACGTACGCCGCAACGGCGGGCAAGTACACTTCGCCAAGGATGCGGCCGAAGCGCGTCAGCTCATCTGCGAACTGGCCCGCAGTCGCGGCCTGAAGCTGGCCGTCAAGGTCAAGAGCATGACGACCGAGGAAGTCGGGCTGAATTCGGCGCTGGAGGCGGCCGGCGTGCGGGTCTTCGAAACCGACCTGGGCGAATTCATCGTGCAGCTCGACCGCGACCGCCCCAGTCACATCGTCACGCCCATTATCCACAAGGACCGCCGCCAGATTGCCACTGCCATGGCCCGCGAACTGGGCTGCCAGTACACCGAAGACCCGGCCGCGCTCACCATGATCGCCCGCAAGTACCTGCGCGACGTGTTTCGCCGCTGCGACTTGGGCATTAGCGGCGTGAACTTCGGCGTGGCCGAGACCGGCACCATCTGCATTTGTACGAACGAAGGCAACGGCCGCATGAGCACCACGCGCCCGCGCGTCCAGGTGGCTCTCATGGGCATTGAGAAGGTCATACCGCGACTGAGCGACCTGGCGGTGTTCCTGAAGTTGCTGGCGCGCTCCAGCACTGGCCAACCGATGGGCTCGTACACCTCGCTGATCAGCGGCCCGCGCCGGGCCACGGATGCGGACGGGCCGTCCGAGTTCCACCTGGTGCTGCTGGACAATGGCCGGTCGGAGATTCTGGCCGGACCGTTTGCCGAGGTGCTGCGCTGCCTGCGTTGTGGCGCGTGTCTCAATGCGTGCCCGGTATACCGCAACATTGGCGGGCATGCGTACCACAGCGTCTATCCGGGGCCGATCGGCAGCCTCGTGACGCCACTGCTGGACCGGCGCGGCGACCATCACGACTTGCCGCGGGCCTCGAGCCTGTGTGGGGCGTGCCGCGTGGCATGTCCGGTGAACATCGACTTGCCGGAACTGCTGGTCAGGATGCGCGCCGCCGGCCGCGCTTCACAAGGCCGCCTCAAGAAGCTCGGCTTTTTCGGCTGGCTGTGCGCGATGCGTTCCGAGCGGGCTTATCGCGCGGCACAGCGCATTCTGCAAGCCATGCTTTCAGACGATGGTTCGGGATGGACGACAGGCGGCGTTGGCCCGTTAGCAAGCTGGACGGCCGGACGCGACCTGCTGCGCCCGGCGCCGCGCAGTTTTCGCCAACTCTGGCAGGAGGAGCTGCGTGAGCAATCCTGACGCGCTCGGGCCCATGCCGGAAGTCAACAGCGAAAAGAGGCTGACCGCCTTCTTCGACGGCCTGCGGCGCCGCTCGGCCCTGAAGCCACGAACGGAACTACCCACGCTTGAAGCTGACGTGCGACAGGTGGGCGCGAATGCGGATTTGATCTCCCGCTTCGTGGCAGCAGCCACCAGTGCCGGCTTGAAAGTGCACCGCGTCGGCGAGAGCGACTCGATCGCGCGCGTGCGCGAGATCCTTGCCGAATGCGGGGCGAAAACGGTTTACATCGAGCAGAATGCCTGTCTCGGCGGCTCCGGCGCGCCGAACGACTGCGGCGTTGCCGGCCCTGAGATCGAGCAGTTGACGGCAGAGCTCGCGCTCGCCGGGATAACCGTCAAGTCGGATACCAGTGATGAGACGCTCTTCAGCGTGGACGCCGGAATCACTGGCGTCACGTACGCAGTGGCCGAAACCGGCACACTGGTCTGTCAGTCGGGCCCGGGTCTGGCACGCGGCGGCTCACTGATTCCGCCCTTGCACATCGCGCTGCTCAGCGCCGCTAAGATTCTGCCAGACTTGTACGACTGCCTGGCCCTGACCAGTGCCGGCTCGCAGCTTCCGGCCAACGTCAATCTGATCACCGGTCCCAGCAAGACGGCCGATATCGAGGGCATATTGGTAACCGGCGTGCACGGCCCGCGCGAAGTCCACGTCATTCTAATGCAGAATGCAGCGTGAAACATGCACAATTCTGCACAATGACAAAGACAAGATGACCGGCACCACGTGTTCTGCTTTGTCTTGTGTCATTTATCATTCGGCATTCGCCATCTGTTTTCACAGGTCCTCGAGAATCTCTCGCCGTGTCACCAACCGCGTGCCGCGCTGTGAATCGATGCCGCAGGCTTTCAGCCAGCGGGTGCGCAGTTCGGTCTGCAGATCTTCGCTGATGCGGCCGGACCGGGCTGCCACAGTCAACTTGCCGCCCGCCCGCCGCCGGTGACCGCCGCCGTAGCCCACACCTTCGATGGCTTTGCGCATGAGCTCGGTCGCGTCCCCGCCCGCCGCGGTGGTGCGCACTGAGAAAAGCACGTCGCCGCCCAAGACCGCGGCACACATGAGGCGGTTGACGTCGCGGCAGCGAATCAGCAGATCCGCGACCTCGCCCACGATCTCCGGACCGGCGGCGCGCGGCAGAAAACACAGTGCCGCATCGTCATAGACAAACGTGTTCTTCATCGCCAGCAGCAGATCGGAGAAGTACTCGCGCGAGAGCGGGGCGTTCTCTATTTCGCCCAGCTTGGAAAAGTCCGCGAACCGCATCAGCCAGACGGCCGCCCGCTGATCGACGACTGACATGCGCGGCAGTCCGACCGCATCCGTGCGAATGCCGTACAACAACGCAGTCGCGACCAGCGGCGTCGGCGGCAGGTTCTGCTCGCGCAGGTACAGCGTCACGATAGTGGCCGTCGCCGCCAGATTTGGGCGAATGTCGCGAAAACGCACCCGGTACGGCCGCCCCTGCGGCCGATGGTGGTCGATGACCGCCACCGGTTCGACCCCGGAATTGGCCAACAGGTGGTTCACGGCGGTCGGCACCGAGTCAACCAGAATGACCGCCACGCGCGGATCGCTCACGTCGAGCTCGTCCACGAAATCAATCGGCAGCTTCAGCAGCTCCAGCATGCGCAGATTCTCGCCGCGCATCACCGCCCCGCCGGCCACGATGCGCGCCGGGCGCTTCAGGCGGTATTCCAGCAACGGCGCCAAAGCGCAGGCCGAGGCGATGGCGTCCGGATCGGGACAGTCGTGCGTGACGATCACAAAGCGTTCGTACTCGCTCAGCACTTGCAGCAGGCGGTCCGAACGGCGAGCCCTCTTTACAATCGGCCGCAGCATCTTGTTATCCATGCCAGGGGTATCCAGAAGCGGACTATACGCAACCGGGCCGTGCCCGCAACCGTGCGGCGGCGAGCACGCCTGGCCGCCACCGCCGAGTTGGGCGCTAGTCAGTCTGAACGAAGGCATAGCGTCGTAGCGGGCCTTCGCGCCGCGTGCTCGAGACGATCTCCAGCCGGACGCCCCGGCTCAGGTCCTGCCCGCTCATCGCCTCCTTGAAATCATCGATATTCTTCACCGGACGGTCCCCAACCACCGTAATCACGTCACCGACGCTCAGACCGGCGCGATCCGCCGGGCTCAAGGGCTCCACCTTGGTGACTACCACGCCGCGCTGCTCGGGCTCGAGGCGCAGCTCTCGTATCAGCTCCGACGTCAGGTCGTGTATGGTGATCCCCATCTTGGTCTGGCTGCCGGCGGGGGGCGTCCTTTCCTCGTGCTTGGCCTTCTGGACCTTTTCGGCCAACTCGCTCACCGTTACTTCCAGCGACATCGGCTTGCCGTTGCGAAAGACTTCCAGCGGTACGCGCGTCCCGGGCTTGGTGTCGGCCACCATGCCGCGCAGGTCGGCGCTCTTGGCCGTCGGCTGCCCGCGGTAGCTGACCACGATGTCGCCGCGCTGCAGGCCGGCTTTTTCGGCCGGCGAGTTTGGAGTAACGTCGGAGACCAGCACGCCGCTGGTGCTATCGTAGCCGAAGGTGCGGGCCAGGCCGGGGTTGAGGTTCTGAATCGCAACGCCCAGCGAGCCGCGAACCACGCGGCCTTCGGCAATTAGCTGCGGCATGATCTTTTCAACCATGTTGGAGGGGATGGCGAAGCCGATACCCATGTAGCCGCCGCTACGGCTGAAGATGGCGGTGGTAAT